>NZ_JASJXO010000007.1:0-105853 GCF_035018625.1 Subtercola sp. RTI3
CAGATGTGTATAAGAGACAGCCCACGATCGCTCCACTGCACGGCGGCGCGCAGTCGGGTGGTTCCGGGCCCGTCGGCACGCTGCCCTCCACGGGACTCACCCCGCCGGCGATCCCCGTCATCGTCGCGGTGTCTGGCGCGATGATCGTCGGTGCTGCCCTCTTCCTGCTGCCTCTTCTCAAGCGCGGTCGTCTGCGAGGCGGCCGTCGCGCCGGTCAGAAGCCGCACGCACGCGCCTGAGCGCAGGCGTCCGCGTTCGCGTACCCGAACGCACGTGCAACCTCACAAAGCGCGCATAGGCTCGAACCATGAGCGTGTTCACTGACGTAGCGGCCGAGGCTATCCTGCTGGCCGGCGGCGGGCGGGCGATCCTGTTGCAGATCGCCCACCCCGCCGTCGGCTACGGCGTCGCCGACCACAGCGACTTCGCCAATCGCCCCCTCGACCGCTTCCACAACACCGTCACGTACACCTACACCACCGTCTTCGGCTCCCCCGAAGAACGCGCCGAGGTCGTCCGCCGCGTCACCGCCGCTCACCTCCCCGTGCACAGCTCCCGCGCCTCCACCTCTGACACCGCCCCCTCATTGGCCTCGCACCCCACCCCCGACACAGCCCTCTCATCACCCCCGCGCCCCACCTCCGGCGCGGCGTCCCTCGCGGCTGCCACCGCAGCCGGCGCCCACGCGCGAAGGAGCGCGGGTACGAATCCGCGGGTGTACAACGCTTTCGACCGGCGGGCACAGCTGTGGGTCGCGGCCACGCTCTACCAGACGGCCGCCCAGGTCTACGAGAGGGTGTTCGGCAAACTCGGCGAGGTGGAGGCCGTCGAGGTCTACCGAGGGTTCGGAGTGCTCGGAACCGCCCTGCAGGTTCCAGCAGAACTCTGGCCGCGCGACCTCGCCGCATTCGAGCTCTACTGGAACACCGCCCTCACCGAACTGCACGTCACCGACGACGCACGCCGAGTGGCGCACGACCTGCTGCACCCGCGCACCGCTCCGCTGTGGTTGCGCGCCGCGATGCCCCTCGTGCGGCTGTTGACCGCGGGCCTGCTCCCACCCGAACTCCGCCGCGCCTTCGTGCTGCCCTGGAGCGCCCGCGACCAGCGACGCTTCGACCGCATCTTCGCCGCCCTCGCGCTCGTCTACCCGCGCCTGCCCCTCAGCGTTCGCCACTTCCCCCGCGACCTGTATCTCCGCCGGCTCCGCGCCTCTCTCTGAACGCCTCCCTGTAACCGCCGCCGCTCCCCCGCCGAGCGCGCAGCGAGGCCACCCGCCGCGGCCGCTGGTTCGACAGCTGAGACCTCTGCGACGAAATGAGACCGATGTGCGCACCTCACTTCGCCGCACCGGTCTCACGAACGGAGGCGAAAGGCGCGCGGGTTACGCGATTTTTTCGATGGGGGCGATTTTGATGAGCAGCTTCTTCGAGCCGGCGGCATCGAACTGCACGTGGGCCACGCGCTTGGTGCCCTCACCGGTGACGGCGTTCACGCGGCCCTCACCGAAGTCGGTGTGCCGGATGCGGTCTCCGGGCTGCAGCTCGAGGTCACCGTTGTCGCGCACCTGCGCAGTGATGCGGTTCGGCCACTCGGCTTTCGTGCGCGGGGCGGGCGGCAGTGATGACTCGCTGAACGAGAGCGAGTCGCTCGCTCGAATAGACGAACGAGTACTGAATCCGCCGGGCCGGTTCGCGTTCAGGGCTCGAGGCTGAGTGCCGCCCCGCGAGGTGGCCATACCCGGAGACTGCCGCCAGTCGATGAGGTCGGCAGGGATCTCCTGCAGGTAACGGCTCGGCATCGCCACAGCAGTCTCGCCGTACTGCGCGCGCGTCATGGCCAGCGACAGGTAGAGCCGCTTTCGGGCACGGGTGATGCCCACGTAGAACAGGCGTCGCTCTTCGGCGGGCCCGCCCGGCTCCGATGCCGACATGCGGTGCGGCAGCAGGTCTTCTTCGACACCCGTCAAGAACACCGCCTCGTATTCGAGCCCCTTCGCGGTGTGCAGGGTCATGAGTGACACCGTTCCGCTGGTGTCGTCGAGTTCGTCGGCGGCGGCAACGAGTGAGACCTCGGTGAGAAAGTCGACCAGCTGGCCGCCCGGATTGTTCTTCGCGAACTCTTTGGTGACGGCGAGCAGCTCTTCGACGTTCTCGGCGCGCGCCTCGTCTTGCGGGTCACGCCCGGCCCGCAACGCAACGACGTAGCCGCTGCGTTCGAGCAGCAATGCCAGAACTTCGCTGACCGGTGCCGGTCCTTCAGCGCGGTCGGGGTCGATGAGGGCCGTGGCCTCGTCGAGCAACACCGCGAGATCGAGGATGGCCGTGGTCACCTTCGGCCCGAGACCGAGTTCACTCGACCGGCGCATCGCATCTCGGTAGCTGACCTCGTTCGTCTCCGCGAAGACCGCGAGTGCCGTCTCGGTGGCGGGCCCGATTCCACGCTTGGGGGTATTCAGAATGCGCCGCAGCGCCATCGCATCGAACGGGTTCGCCACCGCAATGAGGTACGCCAGCACATCTTTGATCTCGGCTCGCTCGTAAAATCGGGTACCACCCAGCACCCGATACGGAACAGCGGCTCTGATGAAGATCTCTTCGAGCGCACGGGTCTGGGCGTTGGTGCGGTAGAACACAGCCACGTCTTTGTACGGGGTGCCGCTCTCGTGCAGCGTCGCGATCTCGTCGGCCACGAACTGCGCCTCGTCGTGCCCGCTGTACCCTGTGAACCCGATGATCTTCTCGCCGTCACCCACGTCGGTCCAGAGTTTTTTGTCTTTGCGGTCGAAGTTGTTCGAGATGACGGCGTTGGCGGCCGTGAGGATGTTCTGGGTCGACCGGTAGTTCTGCTCGAGCAGCACCGTGGTGGCGCCGGGGAAGTCGCGCTCGAACTCGACGATGTTGCGGATGTCTGCACCGCGGAAGGCGTAGATCGACTGGTCGGAGTCGCCCACCACGGTGAGCGAGGCACCGGGCAGCCCTGCGGTTCGCTGGCCGTCGAAGCCGTGCACCAGGGCATAGCTGTCGTCGTCGTTCTCTCCGACCGGCAGGGTGAGCTCGCGAATGAGCGCGTACTGCGCGTGGTTGGTGTCTTGGTATTCGTCGACCAGAATGTGCCGAAACCGTCGCCGATACGTCTCTGCGACGTGCGGAAACGCCCGGAACAGGTAGACGGTCTGCCCGATGAGGTCATCGAAGTCGAACGCGTTGGCCGCGCTCAGGCTGCGGGTGTACTGGCGAAAGATCTCGACGAAGATCTCTTCTTGCGGGTCGTTGAAGTTCGCGGTGCGGGCGTAGCTGTCGGCGTCAGCCAGCTCGTTCTTCAGCTTCGAGATCTTGCCGGCCACACCCGACACGGTGAAACCGAACGTGTCGGCCTGCAGGTCTTTGATGATGCGCTTGATGAGCGTGCGGGAATCGTGCGAGTCGTAGATAGTGAAGCTCTTGGTGAAGCCGAAGTTCTCTGCCTCGCGGCGCAGGATGCGCACGCACGCGGAGTGGAACGTCGAGATCCACATGCCCTCAGCCGTCTGCCCGAGCAGTGCGCCCACACGCTCGCGCATCTCGGCCGCGGCCTTGTTCGTGAAGGTGATGGCGAGAATCTGGCTGGGCCAGGCCTCCCGACTGTCGATCAGCCCGGCGATGCGGCGGGTGAGCACACTGGTCTTGCCAGAACCAGCGCCCGCCACGATGAGCAGCGCCGGCCCGCGGTACTCGACCGCGACACGCTGCTGGGGGTTCAGCCCGTCGAGCAGGGCGTCGTGAAAGCTCGCCCCCCCGCCAGAACCGCCGGCTGCGCCACCCGAACCGGGGCCGCCGACGATGACGGGCGTCGAGCTGTGGGCGTGCGGGTCAGAAGGCGAGTTCATATCCACTCAAGTTTAGGCGACCCCACCGACAGCGACCACCGAGCGTGAAACTCAGGGCGATCGTTAACAGATGTGAACATCCAGCAAATCTGCGGAACCACCCGATAGATTTGTGCCTACACAACGACCGCAGTCGAGGCACCGAGAATGCTCGACGCACTGACACTCGACACACTGACAAGGGGAACCCATTGGCAAGCCAGAATCCGGCCTTTTCACGAAATCCCGTGTTCAACGGTAAGGCGCCGGTGAAGCCCTCGGCCACACTTTCGGCCGACGGCCTGCAGGCGATGTACGACGCGCCTACCGCGACCGCCGCCGACACTGATCGCATGAGCTACGACGATGTCATCGTCAAGACGGGCATCAGCTTCATCGTGCTGCTCGCGTTCGCTGCGGTGGGTTGGCAGATTCCCGCGCTCGCCATCCCTGGCGCGCTCATCGGCTTCGGCCTCGCCATGGTCAACATCTTCAAGCGCGAGCCGTCGGCTCCGCTGATTCTGCTCTACGCGGGCGCCCAGGGTCTGTTCATCGGTGCGATCTCCTCGTTCTTCGAGAGACTGTTCCCGGGTGTGGTTGTTCAGGCTGTCATCGCCACCATCTGCGTGTTCGCCGTGACGCTGGCCCTGTTCGCGAGCGGCAAGATTCGCGCCTCGAAGCGCAACACCAAGATCTTCATGATCGCCCTGATCGGCTACGCGGTGTTCTCGCTCGTGAACTTCGTGCTTGTCATGACCGGCGTGAACAAAGACGCGTTCGGCCTCAGCAGCTCGGTTCATCTCTTCGGCATCCCGCTCGGCGTGGTGCTGGGCGTCGTTGCCACGCTGCTTGCGGCGTACATGCTGGTGCTCGACTTCGACCAGATCAAGACCGGCGTCACTGCGGGTGCGCCCCGCAAGTACGGCTGGTCGGCTGCGTTCGGCCTCGTGGTCACGCTCGTCTTTCTGTACACGCAGCTGCTGCGCATGTTCGCCATCGCACGCAACTAGTCTGCTGCCGCTCACCGGCAACACGAAGGGCCCGTCGGGAGACGGGCCCTTCGTCGTTCGGGGCCGCTCAGTCGCTCAGCGCCGCCGCGAACTGCGCGTTGTACAGGTTCGCGTATGCCCCACCCGCCGCCAGAAGCACCTCGTGCGTTCCCTGCTCGACGATGCGCCCCGCCTCCATTACCAGAATGAGGTCAGCGTCACGAATGGTCGACAACCGGTGCGCGATGACAAAGCTGGTGCGGTCTGCCCGCAGCGCCGACATCGCGCGCTGAACCAGAACCTCGGTTCGCGTGTCGACCGACGACGTGGCCTCGTCGAGAATCAGCACCGACGGCTGAGCGAGAAAAGCCCGCGCGATGGTGATGAGCTGCTTCTCACCCGCGCTCACGTTGTCGGCCTCATCGTTCAGCACGGTGTCGTAGCCCTCGGGCAATGAGTGCACGAAGCGGTCGACGTAGGTCGCCTGCGCGGCGGCCAGAATCTGCTCTTCTGTCGCGGCGGGGTTGCCGTAGGCGATGTTGTCGTGAATCGTGCCACCGAACAGCCAGGTGTCTTGCAGCACCATTCCGGTGCGGCCCCGCAGGTCGTCGCGTGTCATCGAGGCGATGTCTGTGCCGTCGAGTGTGATGCGGCCGGAGTCGAGCTCGTAGAACCGCATGATCAGGTTCACCAGAGTGGTCTTGCCGGCCCCTGTCGGCCCGACGATGGCCACGGTCTGGCCCGGCAACGCGACCAGCGAGAGGTCGTCGATGAGGGGGCGGTCGGGCGTGTAGCGAAACGAGACGTTCTCGAAGACGAGCCTGCCCCGGTCGCCCGCGGGAGTTTCGGCCGGCACCGGGTCAGGTATCTGGTCGTCGGCATCGAGCAACTCGAAGACGCGCTCGGCCGAGGCAACACCCGACTGCAGCACGTTGGCCATCGACCCGAGCTGGCTGAGCGGCTGGGTGAACTGCCGCGAGTACTGGATGAACGCCTGAACGTCACCCAGGCTCAGCGACCCGCTCGCAACCATGAGCCCGCCCACCACAGCGATGGCCACGTAGACGAGGTTTCCAATGAACATCATTGAGGGCATGATGATGCCCGAGACGAACTGCGCCCCGAAGCTCGCCTTGTACAACTCGTCGTTCTTCTGGCGGAACACCTCGGTGATCTCGCGGTGCCGACCGAACACCTTCACGAGCGCGTGGCCGCTGTAACTCTCTTCGATACGCGCGTTCAGGGTACCCGTGTGCTTCCACTGCGCCACGAACAGCTTCTGCGAACGCTTCGCCACCATGGTGGTCACGAACAGCGTCAAGGGAATCGTCACCAGCGCGATGAGCGCGAGCAACGGCGAGATGACGAACATCATTGTGATGACGCCGATGACGGTGAGCAACGACGTCATGATCTGCGACAACGACTGCTGCAGGCTCTGCGACACGTTGTCGATGTCGTTCGTCACGCGGCTGAGCAGCTCGCCGCGCGGCATGGTGTCGAAGTAGCCGAGCGGCAGCGTGTTGATCTTGTCTTCGACGTCGCCGCGAAGACGGAACACGGTGCGCTGCACCACCCCGTTCAGCAGATACGACTGCGCCCAGCTGAACACCGATGCGGCGATGTAGATGAGCAGCACGGTCGTCAGCACCACGCTCAGCTGCGTGAAGTCGATTCCCGCACCGGGCGTGAGCGTCACCCCGCCCAGGAGATCGGCCTGCGACGACTTTCCGGATGCCCGCAGCGCCGCAATGACCTGCGCCTGTGTCTCACCGGCCGGCAGCTGCTTCGAGAGTACTCCCGCGAAGATGAGGTTCGTGGCGCTGCCGAGCATGCGCGGCCCGAGCACCGACAGGGTCACGCTGACGACCGCCAGCAGCGTGACGACCACGATGAGGGCGCGTTCGGGGCGAAGCCGGCCGAGCAGCCGCTTCGCCGACGGCCCGAAGGCCTTCGACTTCTCGGCCGGCATGCCCGCTCCGCCGAAGGGCCCACCCCCGCCCGGCCCACGCCGCACAGGAGTGCGCACGGGCGCGGCATCGTCTGCCGCCGTGCCGCCGGCACCCGCGCTGGTACCGCCACCGACCTCACGAGCAGGCCCACCGGCGCCCGCGCCTGAACCCCGCGCCTCACTCATGCCGCCTCCTCCGCCGTCAGTTGCGACTGAACGATCTCGCGGTACGTCTCCGACTGCTCGAGCAGCTCGGAGTGGGTTCCACGGTCGACGATCTGCCCGTCTTCGAGCACGAGAATCTGGTCGGCGTCAATGATCGTCGAGACGCGCTGCGCTACCACGACCATCGTGGCCCCGCGCACGTCGCGCCGCAACGCCTGCCGCAGCCGGGCATCCGTCGCCAGGTCGAGCGCCGAGAACGAGTCGTCGAACACGTAGATCTCGGGCCGCTTCACGAGCGCCCGCGCAATGGCGAGGCGCTGCCGCTGACCGCCCGACACGTTGGTGCCGCCCTGCGCGATGGGCGCTTCGAGCCCGCCCTCCATCTCGGCGACGAAGCTGCGCGCCTGCGCAGTGTCGAGCGCCGCCCACAGTTCGTCGTCGCTCGCGTCGGGCTTGCCGTAGCGCAGGTTCGAGGCCACCGTGCCCGAGAAGAGGTACGGCTTCTGCGGCACGAGACCGATCTTGCCCCAGAGCAGGTCGGGGTCGAGGTCTCGCACATTCACCCCGTCGACCCGAACCTCACCTTCGGTTGCATCGAAGAGTCGCGGCAGCATGTTCACCAGCGTGGTCTTGCCCGACCCGGTGCTGCCGATGATGGCCGTGGTCTTGCCGGGCGACGCCACGAACGTGAGGTTCAACAGCACCGGCTGGTCTGCTCCCGGGTAAGCGAAGCTCGCATTGTCGAGCTCGATGAGACCGTGCTCGAGAACCGACGTCACCGGATTCGTCGGCAGCACCACGGTTGAGGGGGTGTCGAGCACCTCGGTGATGCGGTCGGCACACACCGACGCCCGCGGGATGAGAATGGCCATGAACGTGGCCATCATGACGGCCATGAGAATCTGCACGAGGTAGGTGAGAAACGCGGTGAGTGTGCCGATCTGCATCGATCCCTCGTCGATGCGAAAGGCGCCGAACCACAGCACGGCCACACTCGACACGTTCATCACGAGCAGAACGATGGGAAACATCAGCGCGAAGAGCCGCCCGGCCCGCAGCGCCGTGTCGGTCACGTCGCGGTTCGCCAGCGCGAAGCGAGACGTCTCGACCCGCTCGCGAACGAACGCTCGAACCACCCGGATGCCCGTCAGCTGCTCACGCAACACCCCGTTCACTGTGTCGATGCGCTTCTGCATCAGCCTGAACAGCGGCACCATACGCACGATGATGAGCGCCAGCACCACCAGCAGAACAGGAACTGCAACCGCGATGATTCCCGACAGGGGAACGTCGAGCGAGAGCGCCATGATGACCCCGCCCACCGCGAGGATGGGGGCCGACACCAGCAGCGTGCAGGTCAGGAGCACCAGCATCTGAACCTGCTGTACGTCATTGGTCGTGCGCGTGATGAGCGACGGTGCACCGAACTGTGACACCTCACGCTCGGAGAACTCCCCCACCCGGGTGAACACCGCGAGCCGCAGGTCACGCCCAAGGGCCATCGCCAGCTTCGCCCCGAAGTACACCGCGACGATGGCGCACACCACCTGCACCAGTGTGATGGCCAGCATGAGGCCGCCGATGCCCAGGATGTACCCCGTATCGCCAGTGGCCACGCCCTGGTCGATGATGTCGGCGTTCAGCGTGGGCAGGTAGAGCGACGCAATGGCCTGGGCAAGCTGAAAGACCACGACACCCACGATGAGGTGCCAGTGCGGCCTGACGTACGCCCAGATGAGGCGGATCAATTTCATGTGATGCTCACTTTCATGCGCTCACTCTAGACCCGGCGTGCGACACCCATCATCACCCCGTGGGAGTACTTCTAGACACCCCCGAAAAACCTCGCCTGTGAGCGAGTGGCTACAGGCCACTCACTCCCACTCGATGGTTCCCGGCGGTTTCGACGTGACGTCGAGCACGACCCGGTTGACCCCGGCCACCTCGTTGGTGATGCGGTTCGAGATGCGCGCAAGCAGGTCGTACGGCAACCGCGTCCAATCCGCTGTCATCGCGTCTTCGCTCGAGACCGGCCGCAATACGATCGGATGCCCATACGTGCGCCCATCGCCCTGAACGCCAACCGAACGAACGTCGGCCAACAGCACCACGGGGCACTGCCAGATCTCGCCGTCGAGGCCGGCCGCTGTCAGCTCGGCCCGCACGATGGCATCGGCCGCACGCAGCAGCTCGAGCCGCTCGAACGTCACCTCGCCCACGATGCGAATGCCGAGACCGGGGCCGGGGAAGGGCTGGCGCCCCACGATGACCTCTGGCAGCCCGAGCTGGCGCCCGATGGCGCGAACCTCGTCTTTGAACAGTGCACGCAGCGGCTCGACGAGCTCGAACTGCAGGTCTTCAGGAAGCCCGCCCACATTGTGGTGGCTCTTGATATTGGCTGTGCCCGTTCCGCCGCCCGACTCGACGACGTCGGGGTACAGCGTGCCCTGCACGAGAAACTTCACCGGCTCACCGTCGGTCGCCGCGGCCTCGAGAACGAGGGCCTCTGCTGCCGCTTCGAAGCTGCGGATGAACTCGCGCCCGATGATCTTGCGCTTCTGCTCGGGGTCGGTGACGCCCGCGAGAGCGTCGAGGAACTGCTGCCGGGCATCCACTGTCACCAGTCGAACGCCCGTCGAGGCAACGTAGTCTTCTTCGACCTGGCGGCGCTCGTCTGAGCGCAGCAGCCCGTGGTCGATGAAAACGCAGGTGAGCTGGTCGCCCACGGCCTCGTGCACGATTGCCGCGGCCACGGCCGAGTCGACCCCGCCCGACAGCCCGCAGATGACCTTGCCCGAACCGACCTGCGCACGGATCAGCGCGATCTGGTCGGCGATGACGTTGCCGCTGTTCCAGTCGGCCGGGATACCCGCGGCCGTGTGCAGAAAGTTCTCGAGCACGTCTTGACCGTACTTCGAGTGCTTCACCTCGGGGTGCCACTGCACGCCGTACATGCGCGTGGCATCGTTGCCGAATGCGGCGACGGGGGTGGATGCACTGCGGGCCAACACCGTGAACCCCTCCGGTGCCTTCGAAACAGAATCGCCGTGGCTCATCCACACCGTCTGGTCGTCGGGCTGGTCGCGCATGAGCACGCCGCCGTCGCCCGTGAGGGTCATGTCTGTGGCGCCGTACTCACGGAGCCCCGTGTTGGCGACCTCGCCGCCGAGCGCCCGTGCCATGACCTGAAAGCCGTAGCAGATGCCGAGCACAGGAACACCGAGTTCGAAGATGGCCGGGTCAAGCCCGGGTGAACCCTCTTCGTAGACGCTCGAGGGCCCGCCGCTCAGCACGATTGCGACGGGTGACTTGGCCGCCACCTCGGCAGCTGTGATGTTGTGCGGCACGATCTCGGAATAGACGCTGGCCTCGCGCACACGACGGGCGATGAGTTGCGCATACTGCGCACCGAAATCGACGACCAGAACCGGTCGGGCGGTGGGGGTGCTAATGGGAGGCCTCCACGGGTTGGGTGGCAGCCGCAGATTCGCGGCCGCTCAGGTAAGCGATGATCTCACGGGCGATGCGACCCTCGAGAAAGTACGACAGCAGCGGGATGATGCCACCGAGTGCCAACAGAATGAAGCGGTTGAAACCCCAGCGCATGCGCGACCAGAGCTGGAAGCACGAGAAGAGGTACACCACATAGAACCAGCCGTGCACGATCAGGATGCCCGTGCTGACGTTGACGCCCTTCACGGTGCCGTCGGGCACGAACGCCAGAAAGCCGTGCGAGCCGCCGAGTTCGAGCTCGACGCCGATGGCCGTGTACTTGAGAATGACCTCGACGCACAGCAGGAGCAACAGGGTTCCCGTGATGATGGAGCAGACCCGGTAGAACGTCAGGCCCGACCGGATGCGCGGAAAATCCTTGCGTTTGGGCTCGAGTGGCATACCTGAATCCTACCTTTGTGTACGCGAGGGCGCGCTGTACGCCTCTTCGAGCTGGCTCTCTTCGGTCTCGCGTTCCCACGCGTCTTTGACCAGCCGATACCAGAAGAAGATGGCGAAGCCGGCGAAGATGACCCACTCGATGGCGTAGAAGATGTTCAGCCAGTTGAGCTCAGTGGTGCGCTGCGGCACCGGTGAGTCGATGGTGGTAAGACCCGCGGGAGGGGTGGATGCGACGATGTAGCCGCCGAAGACGGTGGCCGTGTCGGGAAAGTCGGTCCAGGTGTTGATCAGCGCGGAGATGGCCATGGTGGTCGGAACATATGCTGCGGTGGCCTTCTTCTGGGCATCCGTCACGACCGGCCCGTCGGTGCCAACGTAGCGGCCCACCAACTGGTCGGCGGGGTAGCTCGCGGTCTGGTTCATGCGGTCGGCCGAGGTCTGTGCCGTGGCCTGATCGGATGCCCAGCCCAAGGCCACCGCCACGCTCGTGAGCGGCGCAGAACCCTGCGGCGTGCTCAGGTCGTAACGCCCGACCACCCAGTAACCCTCGACGCCGCCGTTCAGCCGGGTCGACACGATGGAGAAGTCGCCAGAGACGAGGGCCCCGTCGACCGAGACCATCTGGCCGTCTTGTGTCTCGAAGACCGGCTGGCCTGCGGTGGCGATCTGCTCGAGTGGCACGACGACCTCCGTGGTGGCATTCGGGTTCGGTCCGTTCGACGTCACCGCGCGGCTCAGCTGCCACTGGCCGAGGGCCGCGAAGGCTGCCGCGAGAATGAGCGCGAACACCAGTGCCCTGATCCACTTGGGCCGGCGCATCACACTGAACACCGTCAGTGTGCTCTTCGCCTGGCCACGATCGTCACTCACAGGTCACCACTCACTCGCTCTGGTACTCACTCACTGTTGCCCGACGGCAGTTGCCCGACGCGACTTGCCCGACGCGATTTGCTCGACGCCACGTGCTCGACGCCACTTACTGCCCGCCGTCAGTACTCGCCGTTCGTGCCACGGGCCGCGTCGCTGTTTCTGTCGCTGTCGCGGCGGTGCTCGGCGTCGCTCTGGCTGTTGGCCTGCTCGACGACTCGATCAACATACTCCTCGGTTCCTGAGTTCTCGCCGGGGCTGAGCGTGGCCGTGGCCGCTTCGACCAGTGCGATCTCTTCGAGCAGCATCGGGTCGCGCTCCCGCTTCGCCTGCTGCGCCGCCGCTGCCAGACGCTTCTTCTTGGTGCCGAGGAGGGCACCACCGATCTTCTCCGAGTTCGCAGCCAGAATTGGACCCGCCACCGCCATGATGAGCACGTAGAGCCCCGCGAAGGCCTGTATTCGCGGGTCAAGACCGGCCGCCAGGGCAAGCGTCGCCAGAATCAGGGCGAACTCCCCCCGGTTCTGCAGGATGACCGTGGCATTGATGCCCGCCTGAACGCCAAGCCCGTTGAGCTTCGCCACGAACTGCCCGGCGCCGATGTTGAGCAACATGGTCATTGCGACCGCGCCGATGACCGGCCAGATCACTTCGGGAAACTGCGAGGGGTCGAGCCCGAGCCCGAAGTTCAAGAAGAAGAAGGCGCCGAAGACATCGCGCATGGGGATGGCGATGTGCTCGATCTTGTTGCGGTAGCGCGTGGCGCCCAGCACAAGGCCGATGAGGAACGCGCCGATGGCGTCGGTGACGCCGAGGATCTCGCCGATGCCGCCGAACGCGATGGCCAGCCCGAAGAACAGGATGGTGAAGAGCTCATCGTCTTTGGTTCGGAACAGCCGCGAGACCCATTTGCCGCCGAACCGCGCCACCGAGAACATCACCACCAGGAACAGGAACGCGATGCCCAGTTTGCCGATCACCGGCCAGATGGCCGTCTCGCCGCTCAGTACCACCGAGACGATGGCCAGGTAGATGGCGATGAAGATGTCTTCGACCACCGTCACACCGAGAATCATGGGGGTCTCACGGTTCGCCAGCCGGTTGAGCTCGATGAGCAGCTTGGTGACAATGGCGCTCGACGAGGTCGCCGTGATGCCCGCGATGACCAGCGCCTCACGGGTACCCCACCCCACGAGGAAGCCGAACGCGAAGCCCGCGATCATGTTGATCGCAATGTAGGAACCACCCGAGATGATCAGTTTTCCCGCGTTGGCGAAGAACTCGTCTTGATCGAACTCGAGCCCGAGGCTGAAGAGCAGCATGATCAGCCCGAAGACGGCGATCAGTTCGATGTAGTCGGTGTGGATGAAATCGAGGGGAAACAGGTGGAAGTTCGGGCTCGCCAGAAGCCCGACGACCATATAGATCGGGATCGCCGGCAAACCGATCGCTTTGCCGAGGCGACCCAGTACGTACGCAATGACGAACAGGATGCCGAGAACGAGGAGGTCGGGGCCGAAATGCACGGTTACCCCCCGGGCGGAGCGTCGACGACGCTCTTGGTCTTGTACTGGCCACTGCGGAAGAAATTGAAGACCTTCGCCACTTTCTCAGGCGAACCGGCCACCACGAGAGTGTCGCCGGGAAAGACTTTGAAATCAGAGGCGGGTGCTGGGTTTGCCGACTCGCCGCGCACGACGGCGACCACGGTCACACCGACCACGCCCCGGTCGGCGGGGTCGCCGAGCTCCTGGCCCGCTATGTAGTCTTCGTAGTCGACCGTGAACCAGTCGATGCTGAGCCCCGGAATCTGGTCGAGCGCTGTCAACGACTCGGTGATCTGCGTGCCGCCGAGCAGTTCGGCAAGGGTGTGGGCCTCGTCTTCGCTGAGTCGGAGCGACACCTTGGTCGATTCGGCACCGTCTTCTTCGTCGGCGAAGGTGATGAGGTCGCTGTGACCCGAGCGATGGGCGATGACGCCCACTTTGCCGCCGTCGTCGGTCACGAAGGTGTGCAGTACACCGACCCCGGGCAGCTTGACCCGTCGAACGTCAACCATGAAGAAACTCCCTGTTTGTCTGGATCAATTCTACCGGAGCCCTCCTGAGCAAACCCTCAGGAAGCAGGCCCTCAGGGAGCGTACGGCGCGACGACGACCTCGATGCGCTGGAACTCTTTGAGATCTGAGTACCCGGTCGTCGCCATCGAGCGGCGAAGCGCCCCGATGAGGTTCGCAGTACCGTCGGCCACCGGTGACGGCCCGAACAGAATCTGCTCGAGCGGCGCCACAGCGCCCACGTGAACCCGGTTGCCGCGGGGCAACTGCGAATGGTGTGCCTCAGGGCCCCAGTGGTACCCGCCGCCGGGTGCGTCGGTCGCCCGCGCCAGTGCCGAGCCGAGCATCACGGCGTCAGCACCAACAGAGATGGCCTTCACGATGTCGCCCGACGTACCGAGGCCGCCATCGGCGATGACGTGCACGTAGCGGCCGCCCGACTCGTCCATGTAGTCGCGGCGAGCGCCGGCCACATCGGCCACCGCGGTCGCCATGGGCGCGTGGATGCCCAGCGTCGCCCGCGTCGTCGACGCCGCTCCTCCGCCGAAGCCCACCAGCACCCCGGCAGCACCGGTTCGCATCAGGTGCAGTGCCGCTGTGTATGTCGCGGCCCCGCCCACGATGACAGGAACATCGAGCTCGTAGATGAACTTCTTGAGGTTGAGGGGCTCGACGGACTTCGACACGTGCTCAGCCGACACCGTGGTGCCGCGGATGAAGAACAGGTCGACGCCCGCAGCCACGACGGTCTCGTACAGCTCTTGCGTGCGCTGCGGCGAGAGCGCGCCTGCAACGGTGACACCGGATGCCCGGATCTCGGCCAGCCGCGCCGTCACCAGCTCGGGCTTGATGGGCTCGGCGTAGATCTGCTGCATGCGTACCGTGGCCGAGTCGGCCGGCAGCGACCGGATCTCCTCGAGCAGAGGTTCGGGGTTCTCGTACCGTGTCCACAACCCCTCGAGGTCGAGCACTCCGAGGCCGCCGTGCTTGCCCATGGCGATGGCGGTGGCCGGGGAGACCACCGAATCCATCGGAGCAGCGATCACGGGGATCTCGAACTGGTACGCGTCGATCGCCCAGTGAACCGAAACGTCTTGGGGGTCACGGGTTCGACGCGACGGTACAACGGCGATGTCGTCGAATGCGTAGACCCTGCGGCCTCGTTTCGAACGGCCGATTTCTCTTTCCATACTCACCCACCCAGTCTAGGGCGAGGCACCGAACCCGCAGTGGTCGGCCAGCCAGCTGTACACCTCGGCCTTCTCTGCGTCGCCGAGAGGCAGGTAGTACGTTCCCGAAACACCCGCCGGTTGCACCGTCACCGTCAGAGGCAGGTAGGTGCCGCGCTTGTCTTCGGCGATCACGTGCGGCTCGCACCGCCCCGGCTCCACATCGAGCGTGAGCGACGAGGGGGCACTCGCGGCGTCGACCGCCAGCGCCAGCGGCCACGACAGGGCCCCGCCCGCCGGTGCGAGCAGCGTGGTCGGCCCGACACCGTCGATGACCACCGACCCGGCACCACCAGTGGGTGTGAGCGAGAGGTCGATGTGCGCCACACTCGCAGCCCCCGAACCGTCGACGCGCAGGTGCGCCGCCGGAGCGATGTCCACGATGCCGGCCACGCTCTCGGCGAGGCAGTCCTCCCCGTTGATGCGCTTCATCGCCCCGAGCGGGTCAGCCGGCACCACCGTCGACCGGCCGGTCTCGGCGCCCGCCGACCAGTCGAGCGTCACGATCGGCGAAGCAGACCGATCGCCCGAGCACACCGGCGCGGGCAGCAGAACGGGAAAGTCGAGCGAGAGTGCGGGCAGAACGCGCCCGGGCTCGGTGTTACCTACGGGCACCACGAAGTTCGGCGAGCTGAACGTCACATTCGTCACGGCGTAGGGCGTCGCGCCACCGTTCGCGACGCGCACCTGGAGTTGCCTGATGCCGTAGTCCGAGCGCTCCTGCTCGATCTCCACCGACAGATCTGCCGGGAGATCGGCGGGCAGGGGTGTCGCTGCGGCTGACGGGGCCGACGATGACGGCAGAGGGATGACCGCGGTGAACCGCCCCGTCACCGGCTGGCTGCTCGTGCATCCGGTGACCACCGCCACAACGAGCAGAGCGGCACCGGCGCTCCAGAAGAACCGCACGGCACCGCCCCAACCCGCTGGCGTCTAACGCCGATAGTTGGGAGCTTCGACGACCATCTGGATGTCGTGCGGGTGCGACTCCTTCAACCCGGCTGCCGTGATGCGTACGAACTTGCCACGCTGCTTCAGCTCGTCGACCGTGCGGCCACCCACGTAGAACATCGACTGGCGAAGCCCCCCGAGCAGCTGGTAGGCCACGTTCGCCAGCGCGCCGCGATACGGTACCTGGCCCTCGATGCCCTCGGGAATGAGTTTGTCGTCACTTGGCACGTCGGCCTGGAAGTAGCGGTCTTTCGAGTACGAGGTCTTCTCGCCGCGCGTCTGCAGCGCCCCGAGCGAACCCATGCCGCGATAGCTCTTGAACTGCTTGCCGTTGACGAACACCAGGTCGCCCGGGCTCTCGTCGCAGCCGGCGAGCAGTGAGCCGAGCATGACGGTGTCGGCACCCGCCACGAGCGCCTTCGCAATGTCACCCGAGTACTGCAGCCCGCCGTCGGCGATGACCGGAACACCCGTCTCGCGAGCGGCCAGCGACGCCTCGTACACCGCGGTGACCTGGGGCACGCCCACACCCGCGACCACACGCGTGGTGCAGATGGAGCCGGGGCCCACGCCCACCTTGATGGCGTCGACACCCGCGTCGATGAGCGACTGCGCACCCGAACGGGTCGCCACATTGCCGCCGATGATGTCGACACCGGATGCCGCGGGTTCTGCCTTCAGGCGGCGGATGATGTCGAGCACACCCGCGCTGTCGCCGTTCGCGGTGTCGACCACCAGAACGTCGACGCCCGCGTCGACCAGGGTCATCGCGCGCTCCCACGCGTCGCCGAAGAACCCGATTGCGGCGCCGACCCGAAGGCGGCCCTCTTCGTCTTTCGTGGCGTGCGGGTACTTCTCGCTCTTGTCGAAGTCTTTGACCGTGATGAGCCCGCGCAGGTGACCTGCCGCGTCAACCAGGGGCAGCTTCTCGATCTTGTGCTGAGCGAAGATGGCGATGGCCCCATCGGGGTCGATGCCCTCGGGCGCCGTGATGAGCGGAGCCTTCGTCATGACGTCGCGCACCAGCGTGGTGCTCTTCTCCCACGCGGAGACGAAGCGCATGTCGCGATTGGTGATGATGCCCACGAGAATGTTCGCCTCGTCGACGACCGGAAGGCCGGAGACCCTGAACTGCCCGCAGAGCAGGTCGGCGTCGGCCACGGTGGCGTTGGGCGTGATGACCACGGGGTTCGTGATCATGCCCGACTCGCTGCGCTTCACCTGGTCGACGTTCGACGCCTGGTCGTCGATCGAGAGGTTGCGATGGATGACCCCGAAACCGCCCTGGCGCGCCATGGCGATCGCCATGCGTGACTCCGTCACCGTGTCCATCGCGCTCGAGACGAGCGGCGCCGCCAGCGTGATGCGCTTGGTGAGGCGTGAGGAGGTGTCGGCTTCGCTCGGAATCACGTCGGTGTGACCGGGCAGGAGCATCACGTCGTCGTACGTGAGTCCAATGAAGCCGAAGGGGTCGGGCTGATCCATCGTTTCCTCTCAAGCATATAAAGCAGCGGGTAGTCAATCTTAAGTCTTCTGCGGCCCGGGGCATTCCCTCCGAAACAATCTCATGTATCTTTACCTCTCTAGTCAGTTTTCATGATCGAACTGCGCACGAAACATGCTCGACACACTGCCAGCGTAATTTTTCTCACACCGAGGGCATCACAGCAAAGTCGCTGGGTGATCACCACACGCTCGCCGTCACCATGGAGGTTCACCGAAGTGACCACTCGTTCCAGCCCACATTCGCACCGTGCCGTCGTCGGTGCGGCAGTAGCACTGTTGGGAGGGCTGCTCCTCTCCATGGCGCCCCTGTCAGCGACCGCAGCGCCGCTCACGGCCGCTTCGGCGGTCGAGGCACCAGCCAGTGCATCCGTTCGCAGCGCAACAATCGACCCGGCCTCGGCCACCGAGAGCATCGGCGTATGGGTTCGACTCGATTCGAACAAGGCCGCGGTCGCCGGCGTCAAGGTCACGGTCACCGGCAGCGGCGGGTTCAGCTCCGACGTCGTCAGCGGTGCCGATGGCAAGGTCACGGTGGGTCTTCCTGGCGCGGGCGACTACACGGTGAAGCTCGACGAGACCAGCGTGCCAGCCGGAGACGGTGTACCGCGTGCCGGCACCAACCCGCGCACGGTGACCGTGGCTGCGAACAGCACCGGGGTTCCGGCCTACTTCCTGCTCACCACGGCGACCGGCGGCTCCTCGACCAGCGCCCCCGGATCGACAACATCGCCTGGGTCGAGCTCGTCTGATGCCAGCAGCGGCCCGAGTCTGTTCGACCTTCTCGTACCCCGACTCGCCAGTGGGCTCATCTTCGGCCTGCTGCTCGCGCTCGCCTGCATCGGCGTCTCGCTCATCTACGGCACCACGGGCCTGAACAACTTCGCCCACGGCGAGCTGGTCACCTTCGGTGGCCTGATGGGCTGGGTGCTTGCGGGCCCCCTCGGCCTGCCGGGCCCCATCGCCGTCATCGGTGCCCTGGTGTTGGGCGGCGTGATGGGCTACGTGCAAGACCTCGGTCTCTGGCGGCCCCTTCGAAAGAAGGGTGTGGCGCTCATTCCGCTCATGATCGTGAGCGTCGGTCTCTCGCTTGCCCTGCGCTACACGTTCCAGGTCATCTTCGGCCCCGGCACCCTGGTCGCGCCGAACGACACCTCAGCCGCTGTCAACTGGGGGCCCGTGCACCTGCGTTCGAGCGACCTCATCGGTGCGATCGTGTGCATCGTTCTGCTGCTGCTGGTCGCGTTCGTACTGCTGCGCACCCGCATCGGCAAGGCCACCCGCGCGGTGTCTGACAACAAGGCACTCGCCGCGGCATCCGGTATCAACGTCGAACGGGTCATCCGCCTCGTCTGGATCGGCGGTGGGGCGCTGGCCGGCATTGCCGGTGCACTGATCGGCTACTACCAGACCATTCGGTGGGACACGGGGGCGAGCATCCTGCTGCTCATCTTCGCGGCCGTCACCCTCGGTGGCCTCGGCACGGCGTTCGGCGCCCTGGTCGGGTCGATCATCATCGGCCTGTTCATCGAAGTCTCGACCATCTGGCTGCCCGCCAACCTCAAGTTCGTGGCGGCTCTCGTGGTGCTCATCATCATTCTGCTGATCAGGCCCCAGGGCATCCTCGGCAAACGCGACCGGATCGGTTAGGTACGAATCATGGACTTCACCTTCATTCCTCTTGCCTTCGGCCAGCTGCTCTCGCCGCAGACCATCGGTTTCGCCCTCGCCGCACTCGGGCTCGCCGTGCACTTCGGTTTCGGTGGCCTGCTGAACTTCGGCCAGGCCGGCTTCATGTCGGTGGGCGGGTACTTCTTCGCCATCACGGCCGTGAAGTTCGGTTTTCCGTTCTGGCTGTCGCTGGTCGCCGCCATCATCGGCGCGGTGATCTTCGCGTTCATCCTCGGTATCCCCACGCTGCGACTGCGAGCCGACTATCTCAGCATCGTCACCATCGCGGCGGCGGAGATCGTGCGCTACACCGTGCAGACCCCGCAGATCGCGCCCTTCACCGGCGGCTCCGACGGCATCAACGGCTCGAGCGCCGCGTTCGACGCGCTCAACCCCATTCCGCCGGGCCGGTACGGCATAGCGCCGCTGCTCTACAGCGCGAGCGACCTGTGGATCATCATCTGCGGCTGGGGCGCCGTGCTGGTGCTCGGCCTTCTGGTCTGGCAGCTCATGCGGAGCCCCTGGGGCCGCGTCATCAAGGGCATTCGTGAAGACGAGGATGCCGTGCGCAGCCTGGGCAAGAACGTGTACGCCTACAAGATGCAGGCCCTCATCCTCGGTGGTGTGCTCGGTGCGCTGGGCGCTGTGGTGGCGATCATCCCCACCTCACTGCAACCCGAGAACTTCGGCACCCAGACCACGTTCTTTCTGTTCACCATCATTCTGCTCGGTGGCGCGACCACGGTTCTCGGCCCCATCATCGGGTCGATCATCTTCTGGGTCGTGCTGTCGCTCTCCGACGGAATTCTCTCGATTCTCGTCACCAACCACATCGTGCCGCTCAGCACGGTTCAGCAGGGCCCCATCCGGTTCATCATCGTGGGTGTCGCACTGATGCTCCTGGTGATCTTCAGGCCGCAGGGCATTCTCGGCAAGAAACGGGAGACGTATTTCAGTGTCTGATCAGAGCGCAACAACCGACGTGAACGTGAACGACGCAAAACAGATCTATATCGGCGATGTAGGCCCCGGCGTGAAGAAACGCGACCCGATTCTCATCGCCGACTCGGTGACCCGAACCTTCGGCGGCAACACGGCCGTCAACGTGGAGCACGTCGAGATTCCCCGCAACATGATCACGGCTCTCATCGGCCCGAACGGCGCCGGCAAGACCACGTTCTTCAACCTGCTGACCGGCTTCGACAAGCCCAACAGCGGCAACTGGACGTATGACGGCCAGAAGCTCGCCGGTGTGCCCGCCTTCAAGGTGGCCCGCCGCGGAATGGTGCGCACCTTTCAGCTCACCAAGTCGCTTGCTCTGCTGAGCGTCATGGAGAACATGCGCCTCGGGGCCACGAAGCAGAAGGGCGAGAACATCTTTCGCGCCATGCTGCCCTTTCTCTGGCGCGACCAGGAGAAGGCCAACACCGCGAAGGCCATGGAGCTGCTCGGCCGCTTCAAACTCGACACCAAGAAAGACGACTACGCGGCCAGCCTCTCGGGCGGCCAGCGCAAGCTGCTCGAAATGGCGCGAGCCCTGATGAGCGACCCCGACCTGGTGATGCTCGACGAGCCGATGGCCGGGGTGAACCCGGCGCTGACGCAGTCACTGCTGGGGCACATCCTGGGTCTGAAAGACCAGGGCATGACCGTTCTCTTCGTCGAGCACGACATGCACATGGTGCAGACCATCGCCGACTGGGTGATCGTGATGGCCGAGGGCAAGATCGTGGCCGAAGGCTACCCCAGTGTGGTCATGCAAGACCAAGCCGTCATCGACGCCTACCTCGGCGCGCACCACGATGTCGACCTCGGCACCCTCACTGGCCAGCTGGCCGTCGCTGAAGACATCGACCCGCACCTCGTCGAAGAACTGCGCGAAGAGGTGTCGGCCGACCCGGAGCTGGCCGAAGAACTCGCCGAAGAACAGAACCGAACGGAACAGTGACCATGGATATCGTTCTCGAAACCACCGACCTGGTGGCCGGCTACCTGCCAGGCGTCAATATTCTGAATGGTTGCAACGTGTACGTCGAGCGCGGCGAGCTCGTGGGTATCATCGGCCCGAACGGCGCCGGCAAGTCGACACTGCTCAAGGCGATCTTCGGCCAGGTGAACATCCGGTCGGGCACCGTCTCACTGAGCGGCGAGGAGATCACGGGCCTCAAGGCCGACAAGCTCGTCACCAAGGGTGTGGGCTTCGTGCCGCAGTCGAACAACGTGTTTCCGAGCCTGACCATCGAAGAGAATCTGCAGATGGGCACGTATCAGAAGCCGAAGACCTACAAAGAGCGCATCGAGTTCGTCACGAACCTGTTCCCTGAACTCGGAAAACGCCTGAAGCAACGCGCGGGGTCGCTCTCGGGCGGCGAGCGCCAGATGGTTGCCATGTCGCGCGCGCTGATGATGAACCCGTCGCTGCTGCTGCTCGACGAGCCGAGCGCCGGCCTCTCGCCGGTGCGCCAGGATGAGACGTTCATCAACGTGGCGCAGATCAACCGTGCCGGCGTCTCTGTGATGATCGTGGAGCAGAATGCGCGCCGCGCTCTGCAGATCTGCGACCGCGGCTATGTGCTCGACCAGGGCCGCGACGCCTACTCGGGCACGGGCCGCAGCCTGATGAGCGACCCGAAGGTGATCGAGCTCTACCTCGGCACGCTGGCCACCGACCACACCGCCACCACCAGCACGCCCACGCAGGGCGGCTGAAGCCCGTCTCTGCACGCGAGCGCTCGTTGCTCGCGCACGCCTGCTGTTGAGGTACGGATTCTGTGCACTTGACGGGTCTGTGACCGTGCAAAAGCCGTACCTCAATGGGGTGCTCGGTGCACTGCGAGCCGAGCAGGGGCGGGGGGGCGGGGCCGCAGGGACGAAAGAAGGGCCCCAGCCGAAGCTGGGGCCCTTCTTGGTGAGGGTAGCCGCCGCGGGGTACTACTTGCTCAGGTCGCCGAACTCCTGCGACTCGTAGGCGTTCGTGTTACCGGTGCCGTACTTGTAGATCGAGATGTAGGCCTGCTGCGGGTCACCGTTGGCCGCGAACGAAATCGGGCCAGAGAGACCGTCGTAGTCGACATCGGTACCAGCCGCAATCAGCTTGGCCGCATCGGCGAACGACGTTGCCTTCGTTCCACCCTCAGAGACCTTCTGTAGGTTGTTCTTCAGCGTGGTGCCATCGGTCGCCTTGCCCTGCAGAGCAGCGAGTGCAAGCAGCACAACGGCGTCGTATGACTCCGGAGCATAGCTGTACACGCTCAGCGCCTTCGCGCCGTCTTTGCTGGTCTGCGCGGCAAGCTTCGACACGAAGTCATCGCTTGCCTTCACGCCCGGGTTGGTGAACTGCGCGCCGGCGATGTCGACGTTGGTGTACGTCGGGTCGATGACACCGTAGTTGCCGTCAGAACCGTAGAACTTCGTGAAGTCGAAGCCGGCGGTCTTGAACTCGGGAACGATCTGCTTGATCTGGTCGAACGAGATGACGACGACAGCGTCGGGCTTCGGTGCGAGCGTTGCGCCCACCTCTGCCGAGAAGCTGGTGGCCTTCGGGTCGAAGCTGGTGTCAGCCACAATGGTTCCGCCGCCATCGGTGATGGCCTTCGTCACGTTGTCGTGCAGGCCCTGGCCGTACGAGTCGTTCTGCCAGAGGATCGACACGTTCGTCGCGCCGTCTTTCAGAACCTTCTGGCCGAGCACGCGGCCCTGCAGAACGTCAGACGGTGCCGTGCGCCAGTAGAAGTTGTTCGAGTTGTAGGTCGAGAACGTCGGCGACGTATTGGCGGGTGAGATCTCGACAACACCCGCTTTCGCGATCTGGTCGATGACCGTCAACGACACACTCGACGACTCAGCGCCGATGATGGCCGAGACGTTGCTCGCCAGAAGGCTGGTCACCGACTGGGTGGCGATGTTGGTGCTGGTGTCGCCCGAGTCTTTCTGCGTCACGTTCACGGTGATGCCGACGTTCGCCGCGTTGATGTCTGCTGCGGCGAGGTTGACAGCCTCGATGGCGGGCGGCCCGAGGGTTGCCAGTGATCCTGTCTGTGGCAGGATCGTGCCGATGTTCAGCGTCAGACCGGTACCTGCAGAGCTGCTGCTGCTGGTTGTCGATCCACCCGATGCACAACCGCTCAAGACAAGTGCGCTGGCGCCAACGAGTGCGATGGCGCTGAGTGCTGTCTTCAGTGATCGTGAGCGGGGAGCACGCGGTGCCCGAATAAATTCGCTCATGTTACTCCTAGTCGAAATGTGATGAGAACAAAGCTGCGAGCAGCCTGCCTACCCTGTGAGATTAGCCCGAGAATGCACCCAGATGAATACAGCGGCGTTACATCTATGTAACGAGCGCCCGGGGGCGACGCGCACGCACGAGGTCGACGGTGAGCACAATGAGGGCGATCCACACGATGGCGAAGCCGGCGAGGCGCTCGGGGGGCATGGGTTCGCCCAGGATGAACACACCCACCACGAACTGCATTATCGGTGTGAGGTACTGCACGAAACCGAGGTAGACGAGCGGCATGCGCTTCGAGGCCGACGCGAAAAGCAGCAAGGGAGCGGCCGTGACGACACCGGCCCCGACGAGGCCTGCCGTGTGCCAGCCGCCCTGCGAGGCGAACGTCAGCCCTGTGGTGGCCCCGACCACGCTGAGCTGCACGATCATCAGCGGTGCCAACCAGAGCGACTCTAGCGTGAGGCCGTTGATGGCGTCGATGCGGGGGCCGACCTGCTTCTTCAGCAGACCATAGGTACCGAACGACCCCGCAAGGATGAGCGAGATCCACGGAATGGCGCCGTAGCCGATGGTCAGCACCACCACGGCGAGGAGGCTGATGCCAAGGCTCACCCACTGCAGCATCCGGAGCCTCTCGCGCAAGATGAAGACGCCGAGCAGAATCGTCACGATGGGATTGATGAAGTAGCCGAGCGATGCCTCGAGAATCTGGCCGCTCGTGCTGGCGATGACGTACGTCTGCCAATTGATGTAGATCAGAACGCCGGCGAGGCCCATGACCAGCACGAGCCGGGGCTGGCGGAAGACGGCGAGAAAACGCGGCCAGCCGCGCACGACCGTGAGCAGCACGGCGCAGACGGCGAGCGCCCAGATCACCCGCCAGGCCACGATCTCGAATGCGTTGGCGGGCGCAAGCAAGACGAAGTAGAGCGGCAGCAGGCCCCAGATGAGGTAGGCCCCGAGGGCATAAAAAAGCCCGGACCTACTCGGCCCGGGCTTTTTCAGTGAACTCACTATCGAACGATAACAGCCAGCACGTCGCGAGCCGAGAGTACGAGGTACTCTTCGCCGTTGTACTTGACCTCGGTTCCGCCGTACTTCGAGTACAGAACCTTGTCACCGACCGAAACGTCGAGGGGCACGCGGTTGCCGTTGTCGTCGATGCGACCGGGGCCGACGGCTTCGACGACGCCCTCTTGAGGCTTCTCTTTGGCCGTGTCAGGAATGACGAGACCAGACGCGGTCGTCGTTTCTGCTTCGACCTGCTTGATGACGATGCGATCTTCGAGCGGCTTGATGGAGACCGACACTGTTGACCTCTTCTTTCTTCGGTTCAAAAGTCATGTTTTTGGCACACTCACACTGAGAGTGCTAATAGAAGTTTAGGGGGGTTTCTAGCACTCGGTCAACCTGAGTGCCAATGCGTGACGGCTCACGTCTAAACTGACGAGGTGTTGAGAACCGAGCTCGAAACCCTGATGACGGCCGAGGGCTTGCGGCTGCTCGACTCGCTTCCGCCGTACACGACGGGCACCAATATCGTGCGCTCCGTGGCAGATCTGCGAAAGACCGGGCACTCCGCCGCCCTCGTCGGCGCAGTCATGACCCAAGCCCGGCTGCGCGCCAAGGCGGGCGCGAAGTTCGGCGAGTTCGCCGGGCGCATGCTGTTCACCGACGCGGGCCTCGAACAGGCCACCCGGCTGAACGTCGCCGCGCTGCACGCGGGCCGCTTTCGTGCGGCGGGCCTTCACCGTGTGGCCGACCTCGGCTGCGGCATCGGCGCCGATGCGCTCGCCCTCGCCGCACTCGACATCGACGTCACCGCGGTCGAACGTGACGAGGTCACGGCCGCCATCGCGGCGTACAACCTCGCTCCCTTTCCCAGTGCGAGCGTTGAACAGGGCGACGCCGAGGCATTCGACGTCTCGCGCGTCGACGCGGTGTACCTCGACCCGGCCCGCCGAACCGCCGGCCACAACAACACTTCGCGCCTCACCGACCCGAACGACTTCAGCCCGTCGCTCGACTTCGCGTTCGCACTGGCTGAACGGATGCCCGTGGGGGTCAAACTCGGCCCCGGGCTCGATCGCGCTCTACTGCCGGCCGAGGCCGAGGCGCAGTGGGTCTCCGTCGACGGCAGTGTGGTCGAGACGGGGTTGTGGTTCGGGGCACTGGCCCGCCCGGGCATCCGGCGCTCGGCGCTCGTGATCACGGCGAACTCGCATGACGAGCTGACCGCGGGCGCCGACAGCGACGACGTCGAACCGGGGCCGCTCGGTGAGTACCTCTACGAGCCCGACGGCAGTGTGATTCGAGCCCGACTCATCGGCGACCTGGCTCGGTCGCTCGATGCGCGAATGGTGTCGTCGCAGATCGCGTACCTCACGGCAGACGAGCACCGTGCCACTGCGTTCGCGACGGCGTTTCGGGTGCGGGAGGTGCTGCCCTACACGACCGCTGCGCTGAAGCGCGAGCTGCGGGCACGAAAGATCGGCGCGCTCGAGATCAAGAAACGTGGTGTCGACGTCGACCCGGCGCTGCTGCGACCGAAGCTCGCGCTGTCGGGGCCCGAGTCCGCGACGCTCTTCATCACGCGCATCGACGGGAAGCACGTGGCGATACTCGCCGACCGGGTGTGACGCAGAGCCGAGGCCCCGCACCACACCCGCGTCAACAACGCTGTGATCAGTAGGAGTAGGTGCTCGAACTGGACGCGCTCGCAATAATGACGATCAGCACAGTGATCAGAACGATCGACAGCAGAATACCGAAGAAACCGGTGATGATCGCGGTGAGCCAGAAGCCCTTCGCGGCCGGCTCTTTTTTCATTCCGACAAACCCGAGCACCACCGCTGCGACTGAGAAAATGAACCCGCCGATGCCATAGCTGATGAACGAGATCAGAATGCCGACGATGCCCACGATCATGCCGATGATGCTCAGAATCGGCGTCTTGCCTGCCGTCGGCGCCGCATAGCCGATGGGCGGCGCACCGTATGCCGGAGCACCGTACGCAGGAGCGCCGTAGTTCGGCGTGGCGGCGGGAGCGCCGTAGTTCGGCGCGGCAGCCGGGGCACTGTAGGCCGGGGGCGCAGGAGGCGCAGGAGGAACAACACCGTACGTCGGCGGCGCGACGGGGGGCGCGACCGGGGCCACGGGCGGCACGGGCGGTGCAGGTGGCGCGCTGGGCTCGAAATCAGGCGCGGGGGCCGGCGGCGGCGTGTCAGACCCGCCGAGCGGCAGATTCGCGGGGGTGTTCTCGCCTGAGGGTGTGTGTGGATCGGTCATTGAGACGATTCCTTCCGATTGACAAATCGTAGGGCGCTGTCGCTACAGCGCCGCCGTCGACGCGGAGTCTGTGAGTTTCACAGAGCCTCCTATCACCACAGAGCCTAGCGAGCGACCGACGACGAGCGGCACCCCCATCGGCCTTTCTCTACGTTCTCCTCACCTTTTGGCAGCTGGCCGTCGGCGAACGGTGCACGCTCAGTCGACCAGCGCCACCACAGGTTGCAGCCGCACCATGATCGCCTTCGACACGGGAGTGTTGCTCCGATCGGCCGAGCTTGCGAGTGGAATGAGCACGTTCGCCTCCGGAAAGTATGCCGCCGCGCATCCCTTCGCCGTCGGATACGTGACAACGCGGTAGTTGGGCAGCACGCGGTCGGGTTCACCCGGCCACTCGCTGTAGATGTCGACCCGCTGGCCGTCGGTGAGCCCCAGCTCGGCGATGTCGTCGGGGTGCACGAAGATCACGTCGCGACCGTTCTTGATGCCGCGGTACCGGTCGTTGAGACTGTAGATGGTCGTGTTGAACTGGTCGTGCGAGCGCAGGGTCTGCAGAATGAGTCGGCCCTCCGGCCGCACGATGGGCTCGAGGTGGTTGACGGTGATCATGGCCTTACCCGTGGCCGTGTTGAAGGTGCGCGAGTCGCGCGGCCCGTTCGGCAAGACGAAGCCGCCCTTGCGACGCACGTCGGTGTTGAAGCTCTCGAAGCCGGGAACAACGCGCGAGATGTGGTCACGAATGACGTCGTAGTCGGCTTCGAAGCCCGCCCAGCCGATGCTGGTGTTCTCGCCGAGCGTGGCGCGAGCGAGCCGTGTGACGATCGCAACCTCTGACAGGATGCCCGGCGCAACCGGAGGGATCCGCCCGTGCGACCCGTGCACAGCACACACGCTGTCTTCGACCGAGACGAATTGCGCGCCCGAACGTTGCAGGTCGATCTCGGTGCGCCCGAGCGTCGGCAGAATGAGGGCGGCTTCACCCGTGACGACGTGGGATCTGTTGAGCTTCGTCGAGACCTGAACGGTGAGCTCGGTTCCGCGCATCGCGGCCTCCGCCGCCTGGGTGTCGGAGATGGCGCTCACGAAGTTGCCACCCATGGCGAAGAACACAGCGATGTCACCGCGCTGCATTGCCTCGATGGTCTGCAGGGCATCCGTGCCGTGCTTGCGGGGCGGCTCGAAGTCGAACTCGCGGCCGAGGGCGTCGAGAAAGCTGTCGCTCATCTGCTCCCAGACACCCATCGTGCGGTCGCCCTGAACATTGCTGTGGCCGCGGATGGGCGAGGCACCGGCGCCCGGCCGGCCGATGTTGCCGCGCAGCAGCAGCAGGTTGATCAGGTCGCGCAGCGTCTCGACGGCCTTCTTCTGCTGGGTGAGGCCCATCGCCCACGTGATGATCGTGCGGTCGGCGGCGATGTACCGCGCTGCCAGCTCGTCGATCTCCGCCGAGGCGAGCCCTGTCGCCGTGAGCACATCGGCCTCGTCGAGGTCGATGAGGTGCGCTTTCAGCTCTTCGAGCCCGAGCGTGTATTCGGCCAGAAACTCATGGTCGAGCACCGTGCCGGGCGCCCGGTCTTCGGCCTCGAGCACGCGTTTCGCCACTGCCTGCAGCAGGGCCATGTCGCCGCCCGAACGAATCTGCAGAAACTGGTCGGCGAGGGGCGTGCCGTGCCCGACGAGCCCACGAACGGTCTGCGGGTTCTTGTAGCGAAAGAGGCCCGCCTCGGGCAGCGGGTTCACTGCCACGATGGTGGCCCCTGTCTTCTTGGCATCTTCGAGAGCGGTCAGCATGCGGGGATGATTCGTACCCGGGTTCTGACCCATGATGATGATCAGGTCGGTGTGCTCGAAGTCGTCGTACGCAATGGTCGACTTGCCGATGCCGATGGTCTCGCCGAGAGCGGTTCCGGTCGACTCGTGGCACATGTTCGAGCAGTCGGGCAGGTTGTTCGTACCGAACGCGCGCACGAAGAGTTGGTAGATGAATGCGGTCTCGTTGGCCGTACGGCCGCTGGTGTAGAAGGATGCCCGGTCGGGCGAATCGAGCCCGTTCAGCTTCTCGGCGACGATGCTGAACGCGCGCTCCCAGCTGACCGGTTCGTAGTGATCTGAGCCGGCCGGCTTGAACACGGGTTCGGTCAACCGGCCCTGCATGCCGAGCCAGTACTCCGACTTGTCTAGCAGCGAGGTGAGCGAGTTCTCGGCCCAGAACGCCGTCGGTACGGTCACCGGCGTCGCCTCCCACGTCACCGCTTTGGCGCCGTTCTCGCAGAACTCGAGCGCCTTTCGGTTGTCGGGGTCGGGCCACGCGCAACTCATGCAGTCGAAGCCGTCTTTCTGATTGATCGACGTGAGCAGCTTCGCGGTGCGGCTGGGGCCGAGCTTCGTGAGAGCGGGCTCCATCGAGTGGAAGATGCCCGGCAGCCCCACGGCTTCGTGCTTGTTCGGGCCGACCTTCAGGTCGGGGTAGCTCGATCCGTCGTTCAGCGGCTTCTTACTCATGAGATGGCAACCTTTTCTGAGATTATGCGCTCGTCAGAGCTGTAGACGACCATCGAGGGGCCGCGCAGAAACCCGACCACCGTCATCCCGAGCTCTGCGGCAAGTTCGACGGCGAGCGATGACGGGGCTGAGACGGCCGCCAGAATGGGAATACCCGCCATCGACGCCTTCTGGGCGAGCTCGAAGCTCGCCCGACCCGACACCATCAGAACGGTGCTGCGAAGTGGCAGCAGTCCGTTCGTGACGGCCCAGCCCACCACTTTGTCGACCGAGTTGTGCCGGCCGACGTCTTCGCGAAGCACGAGCATCTCACCCGTTGCCGCGTCGAACAGTGCGGCAGCGTGCAATCCGCCCGTCTTGTCGAAGACGTTCTGGCCTTCGCGCAGGCGGCCAGGGAAGGTCGCGAGAAGCGACGCGTCGATCTGTACGGTGTCGCCCGCGACAGTAAACGCCGAGAGCGTGCGAACGGCGTCGATGCTGGCCTTGCCGCAGATGCCGCACGAGCTCGTCGTGTAGAAGTTTCGCTCGAGGCTCGGGTCGGGGGCGGCAACCCCGAATCCCAGGGTGACATCGAGCACGTTGAACGTGTTCTCGCCGTCGACCTCTGCGCCGGCGCAGTACCGAGCCGCCGCGAAGTCGTCACGGCCGGAGATGACACCCTCGGAGACCAGAAAACCGGCGGCCAGATCGAAGTCGTGCCCGGGGGTTCGCATCGTGATCACGAGCGCCCGGCCGCCCACGCGGATCTCAAGCGGCTCTTCAACCGCGAGCACGTCTTCCTGCCGAAGGGCAGCAGCACCGATCGTTATGCGAGTGACTCGTCTTCGTGCCGTGATTCTGCCCATCCTTCATACATATCATTCCCTGCAAGGGGGCACAACGAAACGCAACACACTCTAAAGTTGCTCGCATGAACTTCGACGCCATCGTTCTTGCGGGTGGGCGTTCGTCGCGCCTGGGTGGCGTGCCCAAATCGGGGTTGATGCTGGGTGGGCAGACACTCTTGCAGCGCACTTTCGAGGCGGTACCGGATGCCCGGCGGTGCGTTGTCGTCGGAGACGTCGAGCTGCCATTGTCACCCCGGCTGCTCGTCACTCGAGAGCATCCGGCGTTCGGCGGCCCCGCGGCGGCCATCGCCGCCGGCCTCGACGCGCTCGATGCCGTCGAACGTGTCGATGCGCTCGGCAGTGCTCGCGTGCTGGCCGGGGCCGACGCGGCCTTCGTTCTCGTGCTGGCCTGCGACATGCCGGCCATCGCCGAGGCGGTCGACGTACTGCGGGCCAGCGCTGCCGAGCTGATGCGATCAGAGCCGGCGCAGCAGTCGGAGCCCAACACCGCTGGGCCTGACACCGCTGGCCCCGACGGAGTCGTCGCGATCGACAGCAGTGGTCGCCGCCAGGTGTTGGCCGGTGTGTATCGACGGGCCGCGCTCGCGCGTGCCGTGGTTCACGCACGTGTCGACGGCCCGATCGACGGGCTCTCGGTTCGGGGCCTCCTCGAGGCTCTCTACCTCACGGAGGTGCCGGTGCCCGACTCGTCGACCAGAGACATCGACACCTGGGCCGACGCGACCGCCGCCGGAATCGACCACATCGCATCCAGAACCCCAGGAGTAGACCCTATGAGCACACCCGCAGGCGTTCCCGTAGCTGAAAGAGACCAGGCCGCCCTCGTGAGACGGTGGGTTGCCGACCTCACGCTCGAGCTGCTGGGAGGCGACCCCGAATCGCCCCACCCCGACCTCACGCAACACATCGACGCCATCCTCGCGCTCGCCGGCACCGCCGCCCATGCCGTCGTGCGCCCAGCCGCTCCGCTCACCACCTTCGTCGCCGGCTACGCAGCAGGCCTCGCCGCGCAGTCTGCGGCAGACCCCGTCACCCAGTACGTCGCCGCTGCTGAGGACTTCGCCACGCGCTGGGTCGACTCGACACAGATTCCCCCGGAGCCCCAACCGTGAACCATTCGGCGTCAGACCAACTCGACGCCGATTCGGGCAGCGGCCGCGCAGAACCGCACCGCACGATCGGCTGGCGCGACGCGATGCGAATCGCCACGGACGCGGCCTCGCCGAATGCAAGCGAGTCGATTCCGATCGACGAGGCCCTCGGCCGGGTGAGCGCAGCCGACCTCCACACGATGCAAGCCGTTCCGCACTTCGCCTCGGCGGCCATGGATGGCTGGGCCGTCGCCGGAACCGGGCCGTGGCTCATCGACGACCCCGTCACCGCCCCGGGCTCTGCCTTCACCACTGCCCGCTCCGGCCTCGAGGCGGGCCACGCGGAGGGGATCGTTACGGGTGGCCTCGTTCCGGCGGGCACCACGGCAGTTCTCCGAAGCGAGCACGCTCTGACCCCGTCGGCTCAGCCAGGCCAGCAACGTCATCTCTCTGTCGGCCCGGGCGCGCGCGCCGGCGAACCACTGCCGGGGCAGCACATTCGTTTACCGAGCGAAGAAGCGCGGGCCGGCGAACTCGTCATCGCAGCCGGTACGGTCATCAATCCGGCGCACATCGCGCTGGCCGCCCTGGCCGCACACGATGAAATCTCGGTGATCCGACGCCCACGCGTTCGTTTCGTCTTCACGGGCGACGAGGTCATCGAACACGGAATACCGGAGCCCGGCCGTGTTCGCGATACGTTCGGCCCTCAGCTGCCCGCCCTCCTCCGCTTGCACGGAGCCGAGGTCATCGGCCGGCTGCGCGTCGGCGACTCACTGCCGGCGACGGTCGATGCGCTCGAGCAGAGCCTCTCCGACAGCCAGCTCGTCATCACAACAGGAGGCACCGGCAGGTCGTCAGCCGATCACCTCCGCAGAGCGGTGGGAGCCGTCGGCGGGGCGACTCTGTTCGACGGAATCAACGTGCGCCCGGGCGGCCCCACTCTGCTCGCAATGGCACCGAACGGCAGCGTCATCGTGTGTCTGCCGGGCAATCCGCTGGCAGCGATGGCCGCACTGGTCATCACCGTCATACCTCTGGTGCGGGTGATGGCCGGGCGGGCATCCACCGACCTGATGACTACCGTTGTCGGAGCCGATACTGCGGGGCGCACCGGCTCGACGCTGCTCATGCCGTTCATGCTGGTCGGGGGGCGCGCCTTCACCAGCGCTTGGCAGGGGTCAGCGATGATGCGCGGCCTTGGTGATGCCGATGGCTTTCTCGAAGTGCCGCCTGAGGGCCTCGTTGCCGGCGACCGCGCCAAGGCCATCGCCGTGCCGTGGCGCTGACCCCACACACGGGAGCAGCCGCGCAGCGGCGTCGGCGAATGGCCCGTCTGGGTCAGTAGGTCGAGACGCTGGTTGCTGCGGCGATGACCACGACGATGTAGATCGCACCGATGATGAGTTCGGCGAAACCGACGATGATGGCCGCGATTGCGATGCCCCGGCCGCTCTCGCCGGTCTTCTTGATCTGGTTCAGACCAACGAACCCGAGAATGATGCCGATCACGGTGAACCCGATGATCGAGAGCACGAGGCCGACGATAGCGAGGATGTTCGTCTTCTGCGCCACGGGTGAACCCGAGGTGTACGGCAGCGGTGCAGTCATGGTGCTGGCTCCTTTGTCACGCGCCGGCAATGACCCTGGTGGCATCGCTACGGCGAAGCCCATAGTGGCAGCACGAATGAACTTCTGTCAATTTCTATTGTGAGACGTTAACTTGAATGTCGGTCACCGGCAGGGTCGAGTCGGCGCCGAAGCCCAGCTCTGACGGCGCGTGACCGCGCATGATGAGCTGCGCGCCGAGGGCAGCAATCATCGCTCCGTTGTCGGTGCAGAGCTCCAGCGGCGGAATGCGCAGCGTCACGCCGGCCGCAGCCGCTCGTTCAGCGGCAAGTTCGCGAATACGAGCGTTCGCAACGACGCCCCCGCCCAGCAGCAGCCGCGGCACCTGCAGGTCGGCACAGGCTGCGAGCGCCTTCGTCAGCAGCACATCGGCCACCGCCTCACGAAAACTCGCCGCCACATCGGCCGCAGAGAACTCTTCGCCGCGGTCACGCCGCGCCTCGACCCACCGCGCCACGGCCGTCTTCAGCCCCGAGAACGAGAAGTCGTAGCGGTGCGCCGCCATGTCTTTGGGCAGGCTGAGCCCGCGCGGAAACCGGATCGCCTTCGGATTGCCGCCCACCGCCACCCGGTCGATGTGTGGGCCGCCGGGATAGGGCAGGCCGAGCACGCGCGCCACCTTGTCGAACGCCTCCCCCGCCGCGTCGTCGATCGTCTCACCGAGCAGCTCGACGTCAGACACCAGGTCGCGCACCAGCAGCAGCGAGGTGTGGCCACCCGAAACCAGAAGCGCGATGGTCGGGTACTCGAGCGGCTCAGAGTCGGGGGTCACCAGGTCAACGCCAACGTGCCCCACCAGATGATTCACCGCGTACAACGGCTTGCCCGTCGCGAGTGCCAGCCCCTTCGCCGCCGCGACGCCCACCATGAGCGCGCCCGAGAGCCCGGGCCCGCAGGTCACCGCGATGGCGTCGATGTCGCTCCACCCGAGCCTCGCTTCGGCGAGGGCCGAGTGGATGGTCGGGGCCAGAGCCTCGAGATGCGCACGCGCCGCTATCTCGGGTACGACTCCCCCGTACCGCGCGTGCTCGTCCATCGACGAGGCGATCGCGTTGGCCAGCAGCGTGGTGCCGCGCACGATGCCGATGCCCGTCTCGTCGCACGACGTCTCGATGCCGAGCACGACGGGCTCGCGGGGTGCGGGTTCTGGCCGTTCGGTCACGTCTGTCATGAGGATGCTCCTGCCGGCAGGTCGAGGCGCATCACGATGGCGTCGACGTTGTCGGGTTGGTAGTAACCCCGCCGCACACCGATGGGGAGAAAGTCGAGCGTCTCGTAGAGGTGCTGGGCGCCCGGGTTGTCGGCACGCACCTCGAGAAAGAGTCGCTTGGCGCCGCGGAGGGTCGCTTCGGCGATGAGGGTGGTCATGAGGGTTCGGCCGAGACCGTTCCGCCGGGCATCCGGAGCCACGGCAATGGTCTGGATGTCGGCGTCTGCTGCTCCCCGAGGGCTCAGCAACCCGGCATAACCGAGCAGAGGCCCGCCGTCGGGCGGCTCGGCGACGAGGTAGTGGCAGTGCGACAGCTCGAGGTCTTGGCGCATCATGCCCACCGACCAGGCGTCGGTGCCGAACGTGCTGGTCTCGAGGGCCATGATGGCGTCAAGGTCGGCCGGGCCGGCGACGCGCAGCTGTGGGGCGGGGGCGTCGGGGTGCACTTCGTCACCGGCTGGCACCGCGCTCACTGCGTCACCCGCTTCGCGCCGGCCGAGAGCGTCACATCGGGCGAACGCAGGTACAGGGCTTGGTCACCGGCGAACTCGCCGCCGCTCGTGAGCAGCTCGAGCGCCACGAGGCCGAGGGAGCCTGCGGAGACGCGTGAGGAGTCCTCTGCCGCCTCGAGAGCGAGTGCGTGCGGGTGCGGCAGGGCATCCGGTTTCGCCAGCCCCGGCCCGTCGACGCGCACAGGAGCGCCCTGGTTAGCCGCCAGGCGGTAGAGCGACCAGTACACCTCGCGGCGGCGCGCGTCGGTGACAACGAGCAGGTCACCCGTGACGCCCGCCTGCGCCTGACTGAACGCAAGAGCGTCGTGGCTCACCACGGAACGCAGCGGCACGTCGGCGCCCAGGGCGAACGCGCGGGCCGCGGCGATGCCGACACGGAGCCCGGTGAACGGCCCCGGGCCCATCCCGGCGACCACACCGGTCAGCTCACTGACAACCACACCGGCCTCGGCGAGCGCCCGCTCGATGAGCAGCCCGATCACCTCGGCGTGCTTCATCGTGTCGAGTTCAGTGGCTTCGCTGAGCACCCGTCGCCCGCCGACCCGTTCGCCGCGCACGACGGCCACACTGGTTCCTGACGACGTGTCGATGGCCAGCAGCAGTTCGCCCCCGGCACTCATGCGCGGCCGCCCCGACGGTAGAGCGTCACCGTGCGCGGCTCGATGGGCTCCTCACCCGCGTCGAACTTTTCGCCCCCGTCGCCGCGCTCGCCCCCGGCACCGCCGCCCACCCCCGCACCACGCGGCCGGTCGATCACCAGCTCGTAGTAGTCGTCGACGAGGTTCTCGACCATGCCCGCTCCCCACTCGACCACCACGATTGACCCGTCGAAGTCGATGTCGAGGTCGTCGAGCTCAGCCGCACTGCCGAGCCGGTACGCGTCGACGTGCACCAGCGCAACCCCGCTCTGGGCATTCGGATGCGTGCGCGCGAGCACGAACGTCGGGCTCGTCACCGATCCACGAACCCCCAGCCCTTCGCCGAGCCCGCGGGTGAAGGTGGTCTTGCCGGCTCCGAGCTCGCCGGTCAGTACGAGCAGGTCTCCGGCCCCCAGCCGCTCGGCGAATCGCACTCCGAACTCGTGCATCGCCTCGGGGTCGGCGATGACCCATCGGTCTGCGTACTCATCGACCGCCAGCGCGTCGCCCGCCACCCCGTCGCTCGCCAGCGCGTCGGCCGCCAGCGCGTCGGCCGCCCGCCCATCGCCGTCGCGCACATACACCCGCTCAACCCGGTGCCCGATGCGCGCCACAATCTCATCGCCGATGGTGCGCGCCCAGCCGGCCCACTCCTCCGCGGTCGGCACGGCACCAGCACCAGCAACACCAGCACCAGCACCAGCACCAGCACCAGCACCAGCACCAGCCGGAGTCTCCCCGAAAACCACCACCTCATCGCCGAGCCCTACCGGCGCCTGCCCCACGTCGACCACGAACTGATCCATCGCCACGCGCCCCGCGATCGGGTACCGCAACCCGGCAATACTCACCTCGGCACGCCCACTCGCCGCCCGCGGAACCCCGTCGGCATATCCGAGCGGCACCAGCACCAGCGTCGTCTCCTCGTCGGTACGGTAGTCGAACCCGTACGACACCCCGTGCCCGGCTGGCACCCTCTTCACCGACACCACCGGAGCGACCAGCGTCATCACCGGCCGAAGGCCCAGCTCGAGCGCCGTCTCATCGTCGAACGGAGTCACACCGTACGCCGCAATACCGAATCGAACCATGTCGAACCGAGCTTCGGGCATCCGGATGCCCGCCGAACTGGCCGCGAGATGCAACCGGGTGAACCGTGCACCGAGCCCCTCAGCGACACTCACCGCCTGCCTGAACTGCCCGAGTGCGGCTTCGTCGTCGGCCGCAGACGCATCAGCCAAGTGCGACCACGCCGCGAACAACTTCACCGAGCCCGCCGCATCGGCCGCCAGTGCCGCCCGCACAAGCCCCGGCCACTGCTCCACCGTGGCGCCGTTGCGGTGCAGCCCGGTGTCGATCTTGAGATGTACCCGCGGCGCGATGCGCGAGCCGGCCGCCGCGATCGCGTCGAGCTGCCAGATCGCCGAGATACCGAGGTCGAGGTCGGCGTCGGCTGCAGCGCCGAAGTCGGCGTCGGGCGCGTGCATCCACGCGAAAATGGGCGCCGTGATGCCGGCCGCGCGCAGCTCGAGCGCCGCCGGAATGTCGAGTACGGCCAGAGACGCCGCCCCCGCCTCGAGTGCGGCGCGGGCCAGAACCACCATGCCGTGCCCGTACGCGTCGGCCTTCACCGCGAGCATGGTCTCGGCCGGCGCGGCGAGCGCCGCCAGCACCCGCACATTGTGCTCGAAGGCGTCGAGGTTGACCCGAGCGACCCGCTCGGGAGCAGCGCCAGAGCGAGCTTGTAGCCGGTCGACACTCACCCGGGCATCCGATTCTGGCGCGATCATGAAACGTACCGCCGTTCGATGCGACGCCCGATGCGCGTCACGATCTCGTAGTTGATGGTCTCGGCGCTCTCGGCCCAGTCGTCGGCCGACGGATGCCCGGCCCCCGCATCACCGAACAACACCACTCGGTCGCCCACCGCCACCGCGGTGTCGCCCACATCGACCACGAACTGATCCATCGCGATGCGCCCCGAGACGCGAAAGCGCCCGCCGTTGATACTCACCGGAGCCCGATTCGACCCCAGCCGCGCAATACCGTCGGCGTAGCCGAGCGCCACCAGCGCCAGCGTCGCCGCACCTTCGGTGCGATACGTGTAGCCGTAAGACACCCCGCTGCCGGGCGCGGCCCGTTTCACCGAGATCACCCGCCCCTCGAGGGTCATGGCCGGTCGCAGGCCGAGCTCGCCCGAGGTCACCCCCTCGAACGGCGACAGCCCGTACATCCCGATGCCGATACGCACCAGCGAGAACCGGGTCGTGGGCAGCCTGAGCGCGGCGGCCGTCGACGCCAAGTGGATGACCGTGGGCGCCAACCCCGCCTCCCGGGCCTCAGCGAGCGCCCGTTCGAACCGGCCGAGCTGCGCCAGGTCTTCGGCATCGTTCGCATTCGACAGGTGGCTGAAGAACCCCACCACGTCGATGCGGCTGGTGCGCTGCAGCTCCGCGGCCCGTGAGAAGAGGGCTCGCCAGTGACTCTCGTCGGCTCCGTTTCGCCCAAGCCCTGTGTCGACCTTGAGGTGAACCCGTGCCCGAGTGGCCTCGCCGAGAGACGGCGCTGTCGCCGCCTCTGAATCTGCGACCGCGACCGCGGCAGCCACCGCGGCCAGTTGCGCCACCGAGCTCACGCCCACATCGATACCGCGGCGTACAGCGACCTCGAAATCTGCCTGAGGCCCGTGCAACCACGCCAGCACGGGGGCCGTGAGACCGGCATCCCGAAGCTCCACCGCCTCGTCGAGGTCGGCCACACCGAGCCAGGTCGCGCCGGCATCGAGCGCCGCCCGGGCGACCTCGACCGCTCCGTGCCCGTACCCGTTCGCCTTGACCACGGCCATCACGTCGGCCCCGCCCACGGCCGTGGCGATCGTCTTCACGTTGTGCGCAATCGCCCCCAGGTCGATCGTCGCCAGCCGCAGCGGCACCGCAGTCGTCATTGTTCGTCTCCCTCGCCGGCCCCGGCTCCCTCGGCGACCACGAACGCGCAGGCAGAGTCGCCGTCGTGGCTCATCGACAGGTGCAGCGTCGAAACGCCGTGCTGCTTCACCGTCTCTGCCGTCAGCCCGCTCAACACGTACCGCGGCCTGCCGGCCTCATTCGTCACGATCTCGATGTCGTGCCAGCGAAAGCCGTTCGGGCCCCCGACGGCTTTGACGAGAGCCTCTTTCGCGGCGAAACGAGCGGCCAGCGAGCGCACCGCCAGACCACGTTCGCTCACAGCGAACAACCGCTCGACGAGAGCGGGTGTGCGCTCGACCTGCCGTTTGAACCGCGGCACATCGACGATGTCGACGCCGACCCCGACGATCATCGGCCGAAGCCGCTACTCAACGGTCACCGATTTCGCCAGGTTGCGGGGCTGGTCGACGTCGAGACCCTTCGCTGTGGCGAGCTCCATCGCGAAGATCTGCAGCGGAACCACCGCAAGCAGCGGCTCGAACAGCGCGCCCGCGAGCGGAATCGGAATGACCTCGTCGGCGAACGGCAGCACCGCCGCGTCACCCTGCTCAGCAACCGCGAGAATACGGGCGCCGCGCGCGCGGATCTCCTGGATGTTCGACACCACTTTGGCATGCAGGGAGTTCGGGTCCCGGGGGCTCGGCACCACCACGAACACGGGCTGGCCCGGCTCGATGAGAGCGATCGGCCCGTGCTTCAGCTCGCCCGCAGCGAAGCCCTCGGCATGGATGTACGCCAGCTCTTTGAGCTTCAGCGCACCCTCCAACGCGACCGGGTACCCCACGTGCCGGCCCAGGAAGAGCACGGCGCGGGTGTCGGACATCCACTTCGCCAGCTCGGTGATGCGCGTCGACGTGAGCAGTACCTGCTCGAGCTTGGCGGGGATGGCGCTCAGCTCGCCGAGCGCCTCACCGATCGCCTCGGGAGAAAGCGTGCCGCGCACCGCCGCGAGGTGCAGACCGAACAGGTAGAGAGCGGCGATCTGGGCGACGAACGCCTTGGTCGACGCCACCGCCACCTCGGGGCCGGCGTGCGTGTAGATGACAGCGTCAGACTCACGGGCGATGGTCGCGCCCTGGGTGTTGCAGATCGAGAGTGTCTTCGCCCCGGCCTCGATGGCGTACTTCACGGCCATCAGCGTGTCCATCGTCTCGCCCGACTGGCTGATCGAGATGACCAGCGTGGTGGGGGTGAGAACGGGCTCGCTGTAGCGGAACTCGTGCGAGAGCTGCACCTCGATGGGCAGGCGCGCCCACTTCTCGATGGCGTACTTGCCGAGCATGCCCGCATAGCTCGCTGTACCGCACGCGATGATCACGATGCGGTCGACGTCGGCGAGCTCGGCATCGAGCTCTCCGAGGTCGGGTAGCACCACGGCGCCGTCGACGATGCGGGTGCGCAGGGTGTTCGCCACAGCCTCGGGCTGCTCGCTGATCTCTTTCGCCATGAAGCTCGACCAGCCGCCCTTTTCGGCCGCTGACGCATCCCACGACACCTGGAACTCACTTGCCTCGACCTCGGTGCCGAAGAAGTCGGTGACCAGCACGCTCGTCGGGGTGATGGTCACGATCTGGTCTTGCCCGATGGCCACCGCGCGGCGGGTGTGCTCCACGAACGCTGCCACATCTGAGCCCAGAAAGTTCTCGCCGTCGCCCAGCCCGATGACGAGTGGCGAGTTGCGACGCGCGCCGACCACCACACCGGGCTCGTCTTTGTGCAGCGCAAGCAGGGTGAATGCCCCCTCGAGGCGCACCACCACACGGCCGAGCGCCGCGGCGAGGCCGTCGCCCTTGTCGTATTCCCGGCCGAGCAGCTTTGCCGCCACCTCGGTGTCGGTCTCGCTCTCGAACGTGTAGCCGTCGGCCAGCAGCTCGGCCTTCAGTACAGAGAAGTTCTCGATGATGCCGTTGTGAATGAGGGCGAGTTTGCCGTCACGGCTGAGATGCGGATGCGCGTTCTGGTCGGTGGGCCCGCCATGGGTCGCCCACCGGGTGTGCCCGATGCCCGTCGAACCGTCTTCGAGCGCGTCGGCTTTCAGATCGTCGACCAGCACCGCCAGCTTGCCGGCACGCTTTCGCGTGACAAGGTCACCGCCGGCCGTGATGATGGCCACTCCCGCAGAGTCGTACCCCCGATATTCGAGACGCCCAAGGCCTCCGAGAAGAACCTCCAGGCTTTTTGGTCGTCCGACATAGCCCACGATTCCGCACATGGTTTCGATTTTACAGGGGAGCACCCGTGTTGAGGCACAATAGAAGACCTATGGCTGATTCTCTGTCGATTCCCGCCGTGGGTCAGACCACTCCATTTGTCGAGATCGACCGCGCCGAATGGGCCGCCCTGGCTCCAGCCACCCCGCACCCGCTGCTCGAAACCGAGATTGTACAGTTGCGGGGCCTCGGCGAGCCGCTTGACATCACAGAGGTCACCGAGGTCTATTTGCCGCTCAGCCGGCTGCTCAACCTCTATGCCGCGGGTTATCACAACCTGCACCGTTCGACCAGCGCATTTTTGGGTGAGAAGGCCCGCAGTACACCCTTCGTCATCGGTGTCGCCGGCTCAGTCGCGGTGGGCAAGTCGACTATCGCGCGGCTGCTCCGCGAACTGCTCGCCCGGTGGGAAGACACCCCACGCGTCGAACTCGTCACCACCGACGGTTTTCTGCTGCCCAACCGCGAACTCCTGCGCCGCGGCATCATGGAACGCAAAGGTTTTCCCGAGAGCTACGACCGTCGTGCCCTGTTGCGCTTCGTCAGCGCCGTGAAGAGCGGTGCAGAAGAGGTACGCGCACCCTTCTATTCTCACCTCAGCTACGACATCGTGCCCGACGCGCAGATCGTGGTGCGCCAGCCCGACATTCTCATCGTCGAAGGTCTCAACGTTCTGCAGCCGCCCGCGGCGGGCAACAACCTCGCCGTCAGCGACCTGTTCGACTTCACCATCTACGTCGATGCCCGTACCAGCGACATCGCCCACTGGTACGAAGAGCGGTTCTTGAAGCTGCAGCGCGGCGCATTCGCCAACCCCAGCTCGTATTTTCACCGCTATTCGAGCCTCACCGAAGACGAGGCCCGGCACACCGCCCAAACGATCTGGGCCTCGATCAACGAGCCGAACCTGCTGCAGAATGTACTGCCCACCCGTTCGCGCGCCACCCTCGTGCTGCAGAAGGGCGCGAATCACGCCGTACGCCGAGTTCTGCTGAGAAAGCTCTAGCAGCACTCCGCGCGACCAGGTCGGGGTGGAACCCGAACCCGAACTGCCCGGCCGACTAGACCGTGGGCTGCAGCGCCAAGCGTGTGCGCACGACGTCAGCGAGCCTCTCGGCGATGCGGTCGGCCGTGGCCTGGTCTGCCGCTTCGACCATGACGCGCACCAAGGGCTCGGTTCCGGATGCCCGCAGAAGCACTCGGCCCGACTCACCCAGTTCGTCGGTGGCGACCTTCACCGCCTCGGCGACCACCTCATCGGTCGACGCCGCATCACGGTCGACGCCGCGCACGTTGATGAGGGTCTGCGGGTACACCGTCATCACTGAGGCCAGTTCGGCAAGGGTCTTGCCCGTCGCTGCCATGTGGCTCACCAGCTGCAGCCCGGTGAGAATACCGTCACCCGTCGTGGCGTAGTCGCCGAAGATGATGTGGCCCGACTGCTCGCCGCCGAGGTTGTAGCCGTTGGCATTGATCGCCTCGAGAACGTAGCGGTCGCCCACCTTTGTCTCGAGCATCCGGATGCCCTTCTCGGCCATCGCTACGCGAAGCCCGAGGTTGCTCATGACCGTGGCCACGAGCGTGCGGTCTTTCAACGCACCTCGCGCATCGAGAGCCGTAGCCAGAATGGCCATGATCTGGTCACCGTCGATGATGGCACCCGTGTGGTCGACAGCGAGGCAGCGGTCGGCGTCACCGTCATGGGCGATGCCCACGTCGGCCCCGAGTTCGAGAACGGTGTCGATGAGGGCCTGCATGTGGGTCGAACCCACACCGTCGTTGATGTTGTCGCCGTCGGGGTCGTTGCCCATGACGGTGACGGTCGCACCGGCCACAGTGAAGACCTCGGGCGAGACGCCCGCTGCAGCTCCATGAGCGCAGTCGAGTACCACGTGAATGCCGTCGAGCGGGTGGGGAAGAGTGCCGAGAAGGTGCACCACATAACGGTCTTCTGCGTCGGCGAAACGCCGGATGCGACCCACGTCTCGGCCGAGCGGCGCGAGGAAGGGCCGGCTCAGCGCGACTTCGATCTGCTCTTCGATCTCGTCGTCGAGCTTCTTGCCGGCGCGAGCAAAGAACTTGATGCCGTTGTCAGCGGCAGGGTTGTGCGAGGCCGAGATCATGCAGCCGAAATCGGCGTCGAAATCAGCGACAAGGTACGCAGCAGCGGGGGTCGGAATCACCCCGGCGTCGTAAACATCGACCCCAGAACTGGCAAAACCGGCTGCGACCGCTGCGGCGATGAAATCACCGGAGGTACGCGGGTCTCGTGCGAGAACCGCCACTGGTCGACGCCCGGCAGCACGTGCTGGGGCTCCGAGCACCACTGAGGCGGCCTGGGCTACGCGAAGGGCCAGATCTGCCGTGACATCTCTGTTCGCGAGCCCACGCACACCATCGGTGCCGAAAAGGCTAGGCATAGACGAAGTCTAGACGCGAGAAGCGGCGGGCAGTGCCAAAAGTCACGGCCCACCCGCCTGCTAGCGCTTCGAGAACTGAGGAGCCTTACGAGCCTTCTTGAGACCGGCCTTCTTGCGCTCTTTCACGCGTGCGTCGCGGCTCAGGAAGCCGGCCTTCTTCAGGATTGCGCGGTTGTTCTCTTCGTCGATCTCGTTGAGGGCACGAGCGATGCCGAGGCGCAGTGCGCCGGCCTGGCCCGAGGGGCCGCCACCCGAGATCTTGGCGATGACGTCATAGCTGCCGAGCAGGTCGAGCAGCTTGAACGGGTCGTTGATCAGCTGCTGGTGCAGCTTGTTCGGAAAGAAGTTCTCGAACTCGCGGTTGTTCACCGTGATCGAGCCGGAGCCCGGCGTGAGGCGCACGCGGGCGATGGCCTGCTTGCGACGGCCGACGGCTGCGCCGCCGACACTGAGAACGGGGCGAGTCGCCTGAGGCGCCTCGACCGTGGGGGTCTCGGTCGAGTAGCTCTCGGGAGCTACGTCAATCTGATCTGAAATCTTCGCCACTTTGGTTACGAATCCTTTGTCTAAAGTCTGTTGGAGGTGACCGGCGAGCGCTACTGCGCGACCTGGTCGAACGTGTAGGGAACGGGCTGCTGAGCAGCGTGAGGGTGCTCAGTGCCGGTGTACACCTTGAGCTTGGTCAGCTGCGAACGGCCGATCGAGTTCTTGGGCAGCATGCCGCGGATCGCCTTTTCGACGGCGCGGGTGGGGTTCTTCTCCAACAGCTCGGCGTAGGTGACCGCCGAGAGGCCGCCCGGGTAACCCGAGTGGCGGTAGGCCTTCTTCTGCAGCGCCTTCGAGCCGGTCAGTGCGACCTTCTCGGCGTTGATGATGATGACGAAGTCGCCACCGTCGAGGTGCGGGCTGAAGGTGGGCTTGTTCTTGCCGCGAAGGATGATCGCTGCGTGGCTCGCAAGGCGGCCCAGCACGACGTCAGTCGCATCGATGATGACCCAATTGCGAACGAGTTCGCTCACTTTGGGAGAATAGGTACGCGTCACAGTGATAGTGCTTTCTTGGTCGAAATGAGGTGTTCGTGAAATCCCGCTCCGTGGCAGGTTCTGCACCGCAAGAAACGGGCGAACGTGCCGGTGGAGGGCTCAACTTCGGGCGGCACAGATTGCTGATGCACACCAAAGGTCGAGACTAGCCTATTTCTGCCACTCTCGCCAGTCGCTGGGCGGCGACGGCCTCGCGGCTGCGGCGTGCGCGCGTCTCCTCTGCTCGCCGCGCGAGGCCTGCGGCATCGGGGTAGCCCACCTCCATCAGAGTCAGCCCTCGAGCCGGCATCACTTTGAAGGCGCTGGTGCGCTCGAGCGCCTCGCGGAGCCCGACCACCTCGGCAACGCCGAGCCGCCCCTCACCCACAGCCACAGACGCCCCCACAAGAGCCCGCACCATGCTGTGACAGAACGCATCGGCTGTCACAGTGGCAGAGACCACACCGTCGGCGTCCCGCTTCCATTCGAAGTACTGCAGAGTGCGGATGGTCGTGGCGAACGGCCTCGGCTTGCAGAAAGCTGCCCAGTCGTGCAGCCCCAGCAGTTCGGCGCAGACCTCCTGCATGGCATCGATATTCAACACCTTCGTCGTCCATGCCGTGTTGTGCCGGGTCAGCGGATTTCGAGCAAGCAGCGTGTCGGCGATGCGGTATTCGTAGTGCCGCCAGAGCGCCGAGAAGCGGGCATCGAACCCTTCGTCGGCCACCGAGGTCTGGCGAACGACAATGTCGGTGCGCCGCCCCAGCACGCCATTCACGCTGAGGGCGATGCGGCTCACCTCGATCTTCGAGGCCTGCTCGGCCGTCAGATCGAGGTGAGCCACCTGGCCACGGGCATGCACTCCGGCATCAGTGCGCCCCGCCACGACAATGTTGGGCAGCTCGCCGAGCCCCGAGTAGAGAGCCTTCAGCGCCTTCTCAACCTCGCCTTGAACCGTGCGGAGCCCCGGCTGGCGTGCCCACCCGGCGAACTCGGTGCCGTCATACGCCAGATCGAACCGTACCCGCACTGCCCTGAACCTCTCAAACAGCGACCGATTCGCCGTCGGCCGGAAGTGTGTCGAAAATACGACATGCAAAGTCGTCGGTGTCGACAGTACCAAGCCCCAGCAGCGTTTCTGTTCGCAGGATACCCGGAAGCTCGGGAATGCGGTCGAGAATCAGTTCGCGAAGATGGCCCTGGTCAGCGATACGAAAACGCGCAGTGAGGTCGTATCGGCCCGTCACAACGGTGAGCTGCTCGAGTTCGACCATCGCGGTGAGCGCGTCGACCACCGCCTGGCGGTCTTGCGCGGGCCGCAGGGTGAGATTGACGATGGCGACAACGCCGAGGCCCAGGCGCTCCCAGTCGATGGCGACCGAATACTGCTTCACCACCCCGGTTCGCTCGAACCGTGCCAGGCGCTCCGCCACGGCCGGGGGTGACATACCGACTTTTCGGCTGAGCGCCCGCTGCGACTGTCTCGAGTCACGCGACAGCTCGCGCAGCAGTGCGATGTCTCTGCTGTCGAGGTCTACCTCGGGCTGCTCGAAGCGCGCGCCGACATAGCTCGAGAACGGATTACGTTTTTTCATTGATACTCCACGATTGGCCCCGAGCTTTCATTATATGAGCATTCGTCGCCTCATGCGGCAACAAAAAACCCCGGTGGCCACAACGGGCTACCGGGGTTTCAGTGAAGCATGAGCTTCGGGCGCTGCTACTTGGCGTCGTCAGCCTTCTCAGCGGCGTCTGCCTCGACCTCGGCGGCCTCAGTTGAGGGCGCCTCGTCGGCGATGGGCTCGCTGGTCTCGACCGTGTCGGTCTCTTCAACGGGCACTTCGGCGTCGGCTTCGGCCACGACGGGCTCGTCGACCGACACAGCGGGCGCGGCGGCAGCCGAGCTCGTTGCACGGGTCGAGCGCACCTTCGGGGTCACGGGCTCGAGAACGAGCTCGATCTGCACCATCGAAGCGTTGTCACCCTTGCGGAAACCGAGCTTCGTGATGCGGGTGTAGCCGCCCTCACGCTCGGCGACCAGGGGGGCGATCTCAGTGAAGAGCTCGTGAACGACGCTCTTGTCACCGATGGTGGCGAGAACCCGTCGACGAGCGTGCAGGTCGCCGCGCTTGGCGAACGTGATCAGGCGTTCGGCCACGGGGCGAAGGCGCTTGGCCTTCGTCTCGGTGGTCTTGATGCTCTTGTGCGTGAACAGGGCCGCAGCCAGGTTCGCAAGAAGCAGGCGCTCGTGCGCCGGCCCGCCGCCGAGGCGGGGCCCTTTAGTGGGGGTAGGCATTTCGTATTCTCCAGTGAGTGAGTCGTGAATCAGTTCGGCCGGGGCCGAAGCGAAGACAAGTGGGGGTTAGATGTTCTCGTCGTCGTAGCCGCCGTAGAAGTGTGCACCGTCAAAGCCGGGCACAGTATCTTTCAGCGACAGACCAAGCTCAACGAGCTTGTCTTTGACCTCATCCACGGACTTCTGACCGAAGTTACGGATGTTCATGAGCTGGGTCTCGCTCAGCGCAACGAGCTCGCTGACCGTGTTGATACCCTCGCGCTTGAGGCAGTTGTACGAACGAACCGACAGATCGAGGTCTTCGATCGGCACGGCGAGTTCGCTCGAGAGCACGGCGTCGACAGGAGCCGGGCCGATCTCGATGCCCTCGGCAGCAGTGTTGAGCTCGCGCGCCAGACCAAACAGCTCGGTCAGGGTGCGACCAGCCGAGGCAATCGCGTCGCGAGGCGTGATGGCCGGCTTGGTCTCGACATCGACCACGAGGCGGTCGAAGTCGGTGCGCTCACCGGCACGAGTTGCCTCGACGCGGTAGGTGACCTTGAGCACGGGCGAGTAGATCGAGTCGATCGGAATCTGACCGGCTTCGCTGAACTCGCTGCGGTTCTGGGTCGACGAGACGTAGCCGCGGCCACGCTCGATGATGAGCTCGAGCTCGAACTTCGCCTTGTCGTTCAGGGTGGCGATGACCAGCTCGGGGTTGTGGATCTCGACGCCGGCAGGAGCAGAGATGTCGGCGGCCGTGACCTGGCCCGACGCGTGCTTGCGAAGGTAGGCCGTGATCGGCTCGTCGTGCTCGCTCGAGACGACGAGGCCCTTGATGTTCAGGATGATCTCGGTGACGTCTTCTTTCACACCGGGGATGGTGCTGAACTCGTGCAGAACGCCGTCGAGACGGATGCTCGTGACAGCCGCTCCCGGGATCGACGAGAGCAGGGTGCGACGAAGGGAGTTGCCGAGGGTGTAACCGAAGCCGGGTTCGAGCGGCTCGATGACGAACCGCGAACGGAACTCGGAGATGTTTTCTTCTGTGAGCGTTGGACGCTGTGCAATAAGCACTGTTGATTCCTTTCAGCCAGGTGTCCGCTATATGACACCCGCGTTTGCGAGGTTTTGAGTTTTCGAAGGTGAACGGCCTCAGCGGCGTGACGCAACCAGTGCGTCACGCCGCTGGGGCACGAAAGGAATCGGTTATACGCGGCGACGCTTGGGCGGGCGGCAACCGTTGTGCGCCTGCGGGGTGACGTCGTTGATCGAACCCACCTCGAGGCCAGCGGCCTGAAGTGAACGGATCGCGGTCTCGCGGCCCGAGCCGGGGCCCTTGACGAAGACGTCGACCTTCTTGACACCCTGCTCCTGCGCCTGGCGGGCAGCAGACTCGGCAGAGAGCTGCGCGGCGAACGGGGTCGACTTGCGCGAACCCTTGAAGCCGACGGTTCCTGACGAAGCCCAGCTCAGCACTGCGCCCGACGGGTCGGTGATGGTCACGATGGTGTTGTTGAACGTCGACTTGATGTGGGCCTGGCCCACGGGAACGTTCTTCTTCTCTTTACGACGCGGCTTACGAGCGGCCGATTTTGGTGCTGCCATGATGTTCTCCTAAAACGTTTATGGCGATGCCTCAGCTGAAACCCGGGCGGTGGCCCTGGGCGACAGAAGTGTTGGCTATCGGGCCTTCTTCTTGCCTGCAACGGTGCGCTTCGGGCCCTTGCGGGTGCGAGCGTTGGTCTTGGTGCGCTGGCCGTGAACCGGAAGGCCGCGACGGTGGCGAATACCCTGGTAGCTGCCGATTTCGACCTTGCGGCGAATGTCTGCTGCAACCTCGCGGCGGAGGTCGCCCTCTACCTTGTACTCGCCTTCGATGTGCTCGCGGAGTGCAAGCAGCTGCTCGTCAGTGAGGTCTTTGACGCGAACGTCGCCCGAGATTTCGGTGTCGGCGAGGGTTTTGAGGGCCCTCGTGCGGCCGACGCCGTAGATGTACGTAAGTGCGACCTCCACGCGCTTTTCGCGCGGAATGTCTACTCCTGCAATACGTGCCATGGTGGCATGCTCCTGTTAGTGAGTGGAGGTCTGTAGCAGTGCCTGTGCCGCGGCCTCCAACCGCGGGTGTCCCCCGACCGCCTCTCGCGAGACAGCCAAGTTTCTGGCCCTGCTATCTGTGCTTGCTGTTTGAGAAGCGACAGGCGCTTCTCAAAACCTTTGTTTCTGCTGCTTAGCCCTGGCGCTGCTTGTGGCGCGGGTTCGACTTGCAGATGACCATGACGTTGCCGTTGCGACGAATGACGCGGCAGTGCTCGCAGATCGGCTTGACGCTGGGGTTGACCTTCATTGTTCTTTTCCTATCGCTGTCTTCGTACTGGCCGTGTGCGGCCAGCCGTTACTTTCCAGCGCTCGTTACTTGTAGCGATAAACGATTCGGCCCCGGGTGAGGTCGTAGGGGCTGAGCTCCACGATCACGCGGTCCTCAGGGAGGATGCGAATGTAGTGCTGTCGCATCTTGCCCGAAATGTGGGCAAGAACTTTGTGTCCGTTGGTCAACTCAACACGAAACATCGCATTGGGAAGAGCCTCGACCACTGCGCCCTCGATCTCGATGACACCGTCTTTTTTTGCCATAACTCGCTAACGTATAAGTAATTGATTGCTGGTCGTGCGTTCGATGTCGGCGCGCTGAAACAGCCCCGAGACACCAAAGGTCGAGCCTAGCACAAAAGCGGGTGTATATTACCCGCGCTTATGCGTTCGACTGCACCGACACGACGACGCGCCGTACCATTTCGAAGAGCGGATGCTCAGCACCGAGACCGGTGATGCGTTCCGTCGCCTCGGCGGCGCCCAGTGTCGCCAGAATGCCCTGCAACTCGACGGCCTCTTCGTCACCGGCGAAGTCGAACCGCAGTGCAGCACGCACGGCTTCGAGCAGCGCTACGGGTTCGACGCCGCGTTCGGCCAGCTGCGAAGCCGGCCCGATGAAGCGTTCGGTGCGGCTGAGCTTTCGAAGCGGCGCGCGGCCGACCCTGTCGACCGTATCGGGCAGGTACGGGTTGGCGAAGCGCGCGAGGTTCTTCTCGAGGTACGTCTCTTGCACCGCCTCGTCGAACTCGTGCTTCTCGACGAGCAGATCGCGCGTCTCGTGCAAGACCGCCTTCACGGCAGTGAAGATCTCGGGAACGCTGATTGCTTCGGCGATCGTTGCCACACCGTGCTCGTAGCCCAGGTAGGCCGTCGCTGCGTGGCCGGTGTTCACGGTGAAGAGTTTGCGCTCGATATACGGCGCCAGGTCGGGCACGAAGTGAGCTTCGGCGATCTGGGGCACGGCGCCGCCGAACGGCGGGCTCTCGATGGCCCACTCGAAGAAGTCCTCAACGGTGACGTCGAGCCCGGCATCCGGAGCCTGACCGGGAACGATGCGGTCGACGGCGGTGTTCGCGAAGATCGCTTTCGCCTCGACCTCGGCGAAGGCGTCGGCACCGAGCGAGGCCACGATGTGCCCCCGCAGAGCATCCGTTGCGTTGATGGCATTCTCGCAGGCCATCACCTGCAGCGGCGGCAGGTCAGCCGAGCGCGCCTGCAGTGCCCGCCCGATGACTGGGGCGACGAAGCGCAGGATGTTCGGGCCCACGGCCGTCGTCACGATGTCGGCTGTGGCGATCTCGGCCACCACCTCGGCCTCGTGTGTCGCACTATTGAGGGCGCGATAGTTGTCGACCGTCCACGTGCGGGGCGACATGCCCACCTCGAACACCTGATAACTGGTGCTCGAGGCGAGCGCATCGATCAGCTCCGCGTTGACGTCGGCGAAAACCACTTCATATGCGGCGTTGTGCAGGATCAGCCCGACAAACCCTCGACCGATGTTTCCTGCTCCGAAATGAACGGCTTTCACGTGGTGCTTCCTTACTTGGGTGGTTGTCAGTCTTCGTTCACCTGCGACAGCAGCGCGTAGATCGCTTCGTCGCTCGGCGCGTGCAGCAGCTTCTCGACCTCGTCTTCATCGCTGAAGATGATGGCGATCTTGCTGAGCAGGTCGAGGTGCCCGCCGTCTTTGCCGGCGATGCCGACCACGAAGCGCACCTCTTCTCCATTCCAGTCGATCGGTTTGGAGTACCGCACGAACGAGAGCGCTGACGCGAGAATCTCGTCTTTGCCCTCGTTCGTGCCGTGCGGGATAGCCAGGTAGTTGCCCATGTACGTCGAAACCGAGGTTTCGCGCTCACGCATCGAGGCGAGATAGCCGCCCGAAACCGCGCCGGCTGCCAGGAGTAGATCGTTCGCCTCGGCGATCGCCTCATCCTTGGTTTTGGCCGTTCCGTTGATCTTGATCGACGTGAGACTCAATACGTTTTCGCTCATGAGAACTGTGACTTCCTCTATCCGGCGTTTGTTACGCCTTTTCCGTTTCACTCTGACGCTGCAGCAGCGCGACGATCTCGTCGTACTTCGGGCTCGACATGAAGTTGTCGACCGAGAAGTGCTCTGCACTCGGCGTCTTCTCCCTGGCCCGCGCCGTCAGATCCTGGTGTGTGATCACAAGGTCGATGTCGTCGGTCAGGTTGCTGATCGCCTTATTCACCACAGTAACGTCAGCGATGCCGGCCTTCTTGATCTTGTTTCGAAGAACCGAGGCACCCATAGCGCTCGAGCCCATTCCGGCGTCGCAGGCGAACACGATGTTGTGCACGGCTGCCCGGCCCTGTGCCTCCTGGCTGCGCTGAATCTCTTCGACCGTGTCGGCACCGGCGTAGGTGCCAACGTTCAGAAGGGCATCCTTCTCATCGGCGAGGCCGTCGGCCTGCAGGCGGCCGAGCACGGAGCTCGCCTTGCCCTTATTGGCCTCGGTCTGGGCGATGGCGGCGCTCAGGTCACCAGCGTTCTCGCTGGCCAGATCGCGCTTGCGGCTGGCCCGCAGAATGATGCCGGTGACGATGAACGACACGGCGGCGGCAGCTATCACCGAGAGAATGACGCCCACGTAACTGTCAGGTGCCGTCTCTATCAGAATGGCGAAGATCGACCCAGGAGACGCAGGAGCCCGCAGACCGGTGTGAAAGATCACGTTGACGAACACGCCGGTCATGCCACCGAGAATCGCGCCGATGATGACGAGGGGCTTCATGAGAACGTACGGGAAGTAGATCTCGTGAATACCACCCAGGAACTGGATGATGATGGCGCCGGGAGCACTCGACTTCGACAGGCCGACACCGAACAGCGCGAACGCCGTCAGAATGCCGAGGCCGGGGCCGGGGTTGGCCTCGATGAGGAACAGAATCGACTTGCCCGACTCCTGCACCTGCTGCACGCCCAGGGGGGGTGAACACGCCGTGGTTGATGGCGTTGTTCAGGAAGAGCACCTTTCCGGGCTCGACCAGTATCGATGCGAGCGGCAGAAGGCCGGCGCTGACGAGCCAGTTCACTGCGGTCTCGAGGGCGTTGCTGAGGCCGGTGATGACCGGGGCGATCAGGTAGAACGCACCGACGGCCAGCAGGGCACCGAGAATACCGCCCGAGAAGTTGTCGACGAGCATCTCGAAACCGGGGCGGATCTTGCCGGCCCACAGCTTGTCGACCTGCTTCATGAGCCATGCTGCGAGCGGGCCCATGATCATGGCGCCGATGAACATCGGAACCGAGCTGCCCACGATGACACCCATGGTGGCGATGACCGCGATCACGCCGCCTCGGGTGCTGTAGATCATCCGGCCACCGGTGTTGGCGATGAGCAGTGGCAGCAGGTACGTGATCATCGGGCTGACGAGCCCGATGTTCAGCGTGCCGTCAGCACTCGGGAACCCACCGATGGCCGGCACCAGAATGCCGAACTGGGCAAGCCAGCCGGTCTGGATGAACACGGCGGTGATGAGGCCCCACGCGATGAATGCCGCGATGTTGGGCATGATCATGCCGCTCAGGAAGGTGCCGAATCGCTGAACCGCGACGCGCCCGCCTCCCTTGGTGGCGGGCGCACTGCCCGCCGCTGGTTGTGACAACGTTGTCATTGCCTCTCTCCTTTTCTGACTCTGTGAGTGTTGGTGGTGCTGGGTTGGGTGATGGATGCTCGGGCGCACACGCGCGCCCCGCTAGGTGTCACGTTGTGCGGCCTGCGCCTCGAGTACCGCAGCTCGGGCTTCGAAGGCCGAATTGGCGGCGAGCGCGGTGAGCGCGAACGCCTTCGCCTCGTCAAGGGTGTGAAGCAGAAGCTCGGCGCGTACATCTGACAGCGCCGCGGGCGACATCGACAGCGTGGTCACGCCGAGACCCACCAGAACGACCGCGAGCAAAGGGTCGGCCGCGGCTTCACCGCAGACTCCCACCGGCTTGCCGAGGGTCTGGCCGGCGCGGCCGACCTCGCCCACCAGGCGGAGAACCGCAGGGTGCCACGGGTCTTGGAGCGCGGCGACCGAACCGAGCAACCGGTCTGCGGCGAGCGTGTACTGGGTGAGGTCGTTCGTACCGATGCTGGCGAAGTCGGCATCGGCGAGGATGCGGTCGGCGAGGAGGGCGGCCGACGGCACCTCCACCATCACGCCGAGCGTCTTGAGCCCGAGTTCGCGGCCGAGGGCGGTGAAGTACCGCGTCTCCTCGACCGTCGACACCATCGGAGCCATCACCCAGAGGTCAGCCTCGGTTTCGGCATCGGCGTTGGCGAGGGCTGTGAGCTGGTCGCGCAGAATCTGCTCGTTCGCACGCAAGGCCCGCAGCCCGCGAAGACCGAGCGCCGGGTTCTCTTCGGCTGAGTCGTTCAAGAAACTCAACGGCTTGTCAGCGCCGGCATCGAGCGCCCTGACGACGACCTTCTTGCCGGGGAACGCAGCGAGCAGACGGGTGTACTGCTCCTGCTGAGCTTCTACCGTCGGCGCCGACTGCGCATCGAGAAACAGAAACTCGGTACGAAAAAGGCCAACCCCTTCGGCGCCCTTCGCCACGGCGTCAGCCGCTGCGTCGGCCGAACCGAGGTTTGCCAGCAGCGGGATGCTCGTTCCGTCGGCCAAGGCACCTGCGCCTGTCGGCGCGGCCGGCCGGGCGAGGCGTTCGGCGCGGGTCGTCTCTGCCGCCGCCACTTCGTCTGCACTGGGTGCGCTCGTGACGGTTCCGGTCGAGGCGTCGACGATGACCGTCTCACCCTCGGCCAGCTCGAGCGCCCCAGAAACGCCCACGACGGCGACAATGGCCTTGTCACGAGCAAGAATGGCGGTGTGCGAGGTGGGGCCACCATCACTCGTGATGAGTGCCAGCACCTTGTCGAGGTCGAGCAGTGCCGTGTCGGCCGGTGCGAGATCACGGGCGACCAGCACGAAAGGGTAGTCGGGGTTGGGGATGCCCGGCGCCTTCACTCCCTGCAGGTGCGCGACGACGCGCTGCGACACATCGTTCAGATCGGTCGCCCGCTCCCCCATGTAGCCGCCCATGTTCAGCAGCAGGTCGCGAAAACTCGCGAATGCCTCGTGCACCGCACGCTCGGCAGTGAGACCGGTCTCGAGGCGCGCCTCGACGTCGGCCTCGAGGGTGGGGTCTTCGGCCATGAACGCCTGCGCCTCGAGCACGTCACGCGCGGCGCCGCCGGCCCGAGCACCACGGTCACGAATGTCGACGGCGGTGGCAGCAAGGGCAGTGGATGCCCGGGTGAGCTCAGCCGCTGCGGTGAGCGTCGAGGCAGTGGTGGCCGGTTCTGGCAGAGGATCGGGCATCCGGAGCACCCGGCCGACGGCGAGGCCGCGACCGATGCCGGCGCCGTGCAACCGGGCCGTGAGAGTGTGAGTCGACATGGTGTGCTCGCTACTCGGCGTCGAGGTCGCGCTCGAGCATGCCGACGAGGTCATCGAGCACGCTGGTGGCCTCGGCGGAATCGGTGCTGAGGGTGACCGTGTCACCGTTCTCGATGCCGAGCGAGATGACGCCCAGAATACTTGCCGCGTTCACAGCCTTGCCTTCGGCCTTTGCGATGGTCACTTTCGCACCTGATTTGGCCACGGCCTGGGTGAAGAGTGAGGCCGGCCGCGCGTGCAGGCCGTGCGAAGAGGCGATCAGGGCGGTTCGTTCGGTCATGACTGTTCCTTGAATGTTGACGGGGCAGGGGCGAATGAAGCGGGGGCCGGCAGCAGCAGTGAGACGGCGAGGTCGAGGGCACTGTTCTGGCCACCCGCGCTGAACACGGTTTCGGGCAGGAGCGCCGCCCGAACGCCGTGCAGTGCCGCCGTATCGCGAAGCGCTTCGAAGTCGGCGGCGAGGTGCGGCCCGACCAGGAGTGCGTGAATGCCGGCGAGGCTCGAGACGAGAGCGTCTTGGCTGGCGGCAGTGATGGTGACCTCGAGGTGGCGCGATGTGGCGGCTTTGCGCATGCTGTGCGCGAGAAACGTGCTCGACGCTCCGGCGCCGCACACGACAAGAATGTTCTTCACGTCTCTCGCCTCCTTGCGCGATCGTGCTGGGCTGCCTTTCGGCCACCCGAAGTTCTCTGTACAGATGTAAGTGTCTTCGCTTGGGGCGCGGGCTTCCACCACAAAAATTTCCGCACCCGCGGAAACCTGCTTAGAGTTACCCCAATGACTGATCGACGCCAGCAACTCCTCGACTATCTCGCCGGCTCTGACGGCTGGGTCAGCTCGGGCCAGCTTGCCGACCGTCTGGGCGTCACCACCCGCAGCGTCAGAACGTACGTCACTTCGGCCAAATCGGCTGCCGAACCGCTCGACATCATCAGTTCGTCGGCGGAGGGTTACCGGCTGAACCGCACCGCCTATGCGGCGTTCGTCGCCGCCCGTGCTGTCGCCCGCGGGTCGGTTTCGAGCAGTGAGAATGAGACGCCGAAAGACCGGTTGGCCGTCATCGTTCGGCGGCTCATCGACGCGGCCGACGGTCTCGATGTGCACGAACTCGCCGACAGCCTCTTTGTGAGCGAGTCGACCATCGAAGCAGACCTCCGCAAGGCGAAGACACTGTTCGACGAGTCGGCCCTCACCGTGGCCCGACAGGGCAGCCGTGTCACGGTCGCCGGTAGCGAGCAGAGTCGTCGCGGCCTGATCAGCCGGCTGTTCAGGGCAGAGAGCGTTCGCGGTTTTGTCGAAGTCGACAGCATTCAGACCGCGTTCGACTCTGAGAACCTGAAGACGTTCAAAACCGATCTGATAGCGCTGCTCGATGGCGCCGGCTACTTCGTCAACGAGTACGGTCTCGACAGCGTGCTGCTGCATGTGGCGATCGCGGTCGATCGCATCTCGAAAGACCGCTTTCTCGAGTCGGCGACAGCGACGGGATCAGCGACGGCGCCTGAGCGCGGCGACCTGGCTGAGGGCATCCTGACCCTCGTCGACCGCCACTTCACACTGTCACTGCCCGACGCAGACCTCGACCACCTCGTGCTGCTGCTCACCACACGAGTCATCACCCCGGGGCACGATCTGCCGATCGACGCGCAGACCGACGAACTCGGTCTCACCGACGATGTCGCGTTCATTCGCCAGGTCGCCCGGCAGGCCAGCGAGCAGTACCTCATCGACCTCGACAACGATGAGTTCACCGTGCGGCTCGCTCTGCACGTGCGCAACCTCGTGGCTCGGGCGAAGGTGAGCTCGTTCTCGCGAAACCCCATGACCCGCTCGATCAAGAGCTCGTACCCGATGACCTACGAACTCGCAGTGTTCATCGCCAGCGAGATCGCCCGCAAAGAGTCGATCACCATCAACGACGACGAGATCGCGTACATCGCACTACACGTGGGATCGCACCTCGAGCGGCAGGCCCGACGCGAAGAGATGGTCACGTGCACCCTCGTGTTTCCGAACTACTACGACATCCACCTCATGATGCTGCGGTGCCTCGAGCGGGCGCTCGGCGATGACGTGCGGGTCGACAAGATCATCACGCGAACCGACATCGATCGCTCAGCGATCAGCACCGATCTGCTCATCACCACGGTGCCGACCCTCGCGCTCGGCGACAACGCCGTGTTGGTTCAGCCGTTTCTGACCGACACCGACATCGACAACGTGCGCAAAGCGGTGAGCCGGGTTCGCCGGGTTCAGCGGCGCACGCAGCTGAAAGACAGCCTGCTGCTCTACTTCAGCGAAGAACTGTTCGTTCGAAACCTCGAGGCACCCGACGAGTTCGCCATGATCCAGCAGCTGGGGTCACGCCTGCTCGAGCAGGGCATCGTCGATTAGGGCTACATCGACGCCGCTCTCGACCGTGAGCGCATGTCGTCGACCGCCTTCACCGACTCGGTGGCGGTGCCGCACTCGATGCTCATGACGGCAAATTCGACCGCCATCGCCATCGCCGTGAACGAGACCCCGGTGCCGTGGGGCGAGAACAGGGTGAATGTCATCGCTCTCGTGGCGTTCAGCAACGCCGGCCGCAGCTCGTTCCAGACGATTTTCGACCAGTTCGTCGAGGTCTTCTCCGATCACGACGACGTTCAGCAGCTCATCAAGGGGTCACTCACGTTCACGTCGTTCATCGAGGAACTCGTGCACCTCATGGACTCCTGAACCCACTCGTCAGGCTGATCTGCCTCGTCAGGCCGGGCGCACCGGTGTGATGCCGAATGCGGCGAGACCGGATGCCCCACCGTCGGCAGCCGTCAGCACCCAGATTCCGTCGCGGTGCACCGCTACGGAGTGCTCCCAGTGCGACGCAATACTGCCGTCGGCTGTCGCCACGGTCCAGTCGTCGTCTCGGGTGATCGTCTCGATGGTGCCGGCCGTGATCATGGGCTCGATCGCCACCACCAGACCTGGCTTCACCTCAGGGCCCCTCGCACGAACCCGGTAGTTGAACACCGGCGGCTCTTCGTGCATGCTGCGCCCGATGCCGTGACCGATGTAGTCGGTCAGAATGCCATAGGTTCCCTGCGACTCGACGAAGTCTTCAATGGCCTCACCGACCTCATTGAGATACCGCGCCACAGCAAGCCGGGCGATGCCGTGCCACAGCGAACCTTCGGTCACGTCGCTCAGGTTCTGGCGTGCGGCGACCATCTCGGGCCTGCTCGCGTCGGGAACCACCACCGTGATCGCGGAGTCACCGCTCCAGCCGCCAACGTCGGCTCCCGAGTCGATCGACACGATGTCGCCGGGTTCGAGCGGTCTCGAGTTCGGGATACCGTGCACGACATCGTCGTTCACCGAGGCGCAGATGGTGTGCCGATACCCCGGCACCATCTTGAAGTTCGAGACCCCACCCCGGGCATGGATAGCCGCCCCAGCAATTCCGTCGAGATCGAGAGTCGTCGCGCCCGGGCGAATCGCAGCCCTGACGGCGTCGAGAGACGCCAGCGTGACGAGCCCGGGTTCGACCATCAGGCGAAGTTCAGCCGGCGTCTTGTAGAACGACTTGCGAAAGGCCATAGCTCAGTTCAGTACGAGCGCAATACCGCGCTCGTCGAGTGCCGCCGTGATGCGAGCGGTGACCTCGTCGACGCTGCCCAGCCCGTCAACCTCGACTACCAGCCCACGATTCGAATAGATGTCGATGAGCGGGGCCGTCTGCTCCTCGTAGACATCGAGGCGGTGACGAATCACTTCCTCGGTATCGTCGCTGCGACCCTGCTCGAGAGCACGTTTCGACAGTCGCGAGACGATCTCATCGGAGTCGGCCACCAGCAGCACCACAACGTCGAGCGAGTGGCCGCCGGCTGCGAGGATGTCGTCGAGTTCGTCGACCTGGGCCGCCGTACGGGGGTACCCGTCGAGCAGGAACCCACCCGCGACGTCGGCCTCGTGCAGCCGACTTCGCACCAGATCGTTCGTGAGGGTGTCGGGAACATAGCGCCCGGCATCCATGAACGCCTTCGCTTTCACACCGAGCTCCGTGCCCTCTGACACATTCGAGCGAAAAATGTCGCCCGTCGAGATGGCCGGAACAGCACATGCCTCCGACAGCCGAACCGCCTGGGTGCCCTTGCCAGCACCGGGAGGCCCGATGAGCAGAAGCCTCGTCACCGCAGGAGACCTTCGTAGTGCCGCTGCTGCAACTGCGAGTCGATCTGTTTCACGGTCTCGAGACCGACACCGACGATGATGAGAATCGAGGCCCCACCGAACGGGAAGTTCTGGTTCGCACCGATCAGCGAGAAAGCTGCGAGCGGTATGAGCGCGATCAACCCGAGGTAGATAGAACCCGGCAGGGTGATGCGAGTGAGCACGTAGTCGAGGTACTCAGCCGTGGGGCGACCGGCACGGATGCCCGGGATGAACCCGCCGTACTTCTTCATGTTGTCGGCGACCTCTTCAGGGTTGAAGGTGATCGCAACGTAGAAGTAGGTGAACCCGACAATGAGCAGGAAGTAGAGCAGCATGTAGAGCGGGTGATCGCCCTTCGTGAGGTAGTTCGTGACCCACGTCACCCAGGCTGCAGGCTCTTGACCGGCGGCAGGCTGGTTGAACTGCGCGATGAGCGCCGGCAGGTACAGCAGCGACGAGGCGAAGATCACGGGCACAACGCCAGCCATGTTGACCTTGATGGGAATGTACGTGTTGTTGCCACCGTACGTTCGCCTGCCGACCATACGCTTGGCGTACTGCACCGGTATTCGCCGCTGGGACTGTTCCACGAACACCACCAGCGCCATTGTGGCGATACCGATGATGATGACGACGATCAGCACCTCGATGCCCTGCTGCTGCTGGATGGCGCTGAGCGAGCCGGGGAAGCGGGCTGCGATCGAGGTGAAAATCAGCAGCGACATGCCGTTGCCGATGCCGCGCTCGGTGATGAGCTCGCCCATCCACATGATGAGGCCGGTGCCGGCGGTCATGGTGACGACCATCAGCATGATGGCGTACCACGAGTCGTTCGAGATGAGCTGCGTGCACTGCGTCGTGGTGCTCGTACCGAAGAGCGCGCCACTGCGGGCAACGGTGATGAGTGTGGTCGACTGCAGAACACCCAGAGCAATGGTGAGGTAACGCGTGTACTGCGTCAGCTTGCTCTGGCCGGCCTGACCCTCTTTGTAGAGGGTTTCGAAGTGAGGAATGACCACGCGCAGCAACTGCACGATGATCGAAGCCGTGATGTACGGCATGATGCCGAGCGCGAAGATCGACAGCTGCAGCAGGGCGCCACCACTGAACAGGTTGACGAGCTCGTAGAGACCCGACGTGTTCTGGTTGGCTGCGAGGCACTGCTGCACGTTGCCGAAGTCAACGAAGGGCGCAGGAATGAACGACCCGAGGCGAAAGATCGCCACGATGCCGAGCGTGAACAGAATCTTCCGGCGGAGATCCGGAGTACGGAAAATCCTGCCGACGGCTCTAAACAAAAAAAGGCCTCCTGCTAGGTAATTACGAGACGTGCACGAGCAGAGTCTTCGCAGGAAACAATTCCCACGAAGACTCTACTCGAAGCGTGCAGTCTTACTTGACGGAGCCACCCGCGGCAACGATCTTCTGCTCAGCTGAGCCAGAGACCTTGTCGACGGTGACGTTCAACTTGACTGCGATATCCCCATCGCCGAGAACTTTGACCTTCTCGTTGTCGCGCACGGCACCCTTGGCCACGAGGTCAGCAATCGTGACCTCACCGCCGGTGGGGTACAGCTCGGCCAGTCGGTCGAGGTTGACGACCTGGTACACGATTTTGAACGGGTTCTTGAACCCACGCAGCTTCGGTGTACGCATGTGCTGCGGCATCTGGCCACCCTCGAACCCGAGGCGCACTTTGTAGCGCGCCTTCGTGCCCTTGGTACCACGGCCCGCAGTCTTACCCTTGGAACCTTCACCGCGGCCCACGCGCTGGCGGGCCTTCTTCGCACCCTCGGCGGGGCGGAGGTGGTGAACCTTCAGCACCTGCTCACGGGCGACAGCCGGCTCAGCAACGGTCTTGGCGGGCGCAACGGCCGCTTCAGACTTCGCCGGAGCCTTCTTAGCAGGAGCCTTTTTGGGGGCCGCTGCCTTCTTGGGAGCCGTAGCTTCTACGGTCTCAGTGGTTTCTTCAGCCATTAGTCAATCTCCTCGACTTTCACCAGGTGAGCGACGTGGCGAACATAGCCGCGGTTCTGCGAGTTGTCTTCGCGCACAACGAACTGGCCGATGCGGTGAAGACCGAGGCTACGCAGGGTGTCGCGCTGGTCTTGCTTTTCGCTGATCTTGGATTTGATCTGCGTGATCTTGAGGCTCGTAGCCATCAGGCACCTGCCTTTGCGAGAGCGGCGGCCGAATCGGCGTCAGCCTGGGCACGAAGCAGACGTGCGGGCACGACCTGCTCGAGCGTCAGGCCACGACGTGCTGCCACGGCGCGGGGCTCTTCGAGCTGCTTGAGCGCTTCAACGGTCGCGTGAACGATGTTGATGGTGTTCGACGAACCGAGCGACTTACTCAGAACATCGTGGATGCCCGCGCACTCCAACACGGCGCGAACAGGGCCGCCGGCGATAACACCGGTACCTGCTGCAGCCGGGCGAAGCAGTACAACACCGGCAGCCGCTTCACCCTGAACGGGGTGCGGAATGGTGTTGCCGACGCGAGGAACGCGGAAGAAGTTCTTCTTCGCCTCTTCGACGCCCTTGGAGATCGCGGTAGGCACCTCGCGGGCCTTGCCGTAGCCGACGCCGACCAGACCGTTGCCGTCGCCGACGACAACGAGAGCGGTGAAGCTGAAGCGACGACCACCCTTCACCACCTTCGACACGCGGTTGATGGTCACGACGCGCTCAAGAAACTGGCTCTTGTCAGAGTCGCGTGCGCCGCGGTCTTTGTTCGGGTTGCGCTCACGGCCACCACGACGAGCCTCGCGGGGCTCGTTCTGGGCGGCTGCAGTGCTTTCAGTTGTGGGTGCCTCAGTCGCCTGGACCTCAGCGCTCGTAGCGTCTGCCACGGTAGCTTCCTTTGCTTTTTCGTCGGTCACAGGTCCAGCCCACCCTCTCGGGCGCCGTCGGCGACAGCCGCGACGCGACCGGCGTAACGGTTTCCACCGCGGTCGAATACGACTGCTTCGATGCCAGCAGCCTTGGCGCGCTCGGCAACGAGTTCGCCGACCTTGCGTGCCTTGGCCGACTTGTCGCCGTCGAAGGTACGCAGGTCTGCTTCAAGAGTCGATGCCGAAGCGAGGGTGAATCCCTTGCTGTCGTCGACGACCTGAACGAACACGTGGCGGGCCGAACGGGTGACGACCAGGCGGGGGCGCGCTTCGGTACCCTCGATCTTCTTGCGAAGACGGTCGTGACGGCGGCCGCGTGCGGCAGCCTTGCTCTTGCCTCTAGTTCCAGTTCCCATGATTACTTACCGCTCTTTCCGGCCTTGCGACGAACAACTTCGCCGGCGTAGCGCACACCCTTGCCCTTGTAGGGCTCAGGCTTGCGCAACTTACGAATGTTTGCGGCTACTTCGCCAACGGCCTGCTTGTCGATGCCGCTGACAGTGAGCTTGTTGACGCCCTCCACCGTGAAGCTGATGCCCGCGGGCGGCTCAACGGTGATGGAGTGTGAGTAACCGAGTGCGAACTCGACGTTCGCACCCTTGGCAGCGACGCGGTAACCGGTACCAACGACCTCGAGGCCCTTGGTGTAACCCTCGGTCACCCCGATGATCTGGTTCGCGATGAGCGTGCGGGTCAGACCGTGCAGCGAACGCGACTCGCGCTCGTCGTCGGGGCGGGTGACGAGCACCTGGCCGTCTTCGACCTTCGCCTCGATGGGAGCCTTGACGACGAGCGAAAGCTCACCCTTGGGGCCCTTGACGGTGACGGCCTGGCCGTCGATCTTCACGTCGACCCCGGCAGGGATCGCGATGGGAAGTCTTCCAATACGTGACATCGGTGATCACCAAACGTAAGCGAGGACTTCCCCACCTACGCCCTTCTTTGAGGCCTGTCGGTCGGTCAGCAGACCCGACGACGTTGAGAGAATGGCGACGCCGAGGCCACCGAGAACGGTGGGGATCTCGGTCGACTTTGCGTAGACCCGAAGACCCGGCTTCGAAACGCGCTTGATGCCCGCGATGGAGCGCTCACGGTTCGGGCCAAATTTGAGGGAGAGCGTCAGAGTCTTGCCGACCTCTGCGTCTTTGACATCCCAGGCTGCAATGTAACCCTCAGCCTTGAGAATGTCTGCGATGTGTGACTTGAGCTTGCTGTGCGGCATCGACACGGATTCGTGGAAAGCCGAGTTAGCGTTGCGCAGTCTGGTCAGCATGTCTGCGACCGGATCTGTCATTGTCATGACGGTTTGTGCCTTTCTGGCCTGGTTTCGACACCCCGTACACGGGATGCCGACCTGTGGTCTCGACGGGTTCAGCCGAATTGCTGAACCCGTTGTACTGCAGTGAAGCGGTGAAGCGGTGAAGCGGGTGTTGCAGGTACTACGCGTTCTCGGCGGTGCGGAACGGGAAGCCCAGCGCCTTGAGCAGCGCGCGGCCTTCCTCGTCGTTCTTCGCCGTGGTGACGACAGTGATGTCGAAACCGCGAACGCGGTCGATCTTGTCCTGGTCGATCTCGTGGAACATCGACTGCTCGGTCAGACCGAACGTATAGTTTCCCTGGCCGTCGAACTGGCGGTCGGAGAGACCACGGAAGTCGCGAATACGGGGAAGAGCGAGCGACAGGAGCCGGTCGAGGAACTCCCAGGCACGGTCGCCACGAAGCGTGACGTGGGCGCCGATGGGCTGGCCCTCACGAAGCTTGAACTGGGCGATCGACTTGCGAGCCTTGGTGACCTGAGGCTTCTGGCCGGTGATGGCAGTCAAATCTTTGACGGCGCCATCGATGATCTTGCCGTCGCGGGCTGCCTCACCGACACCGGTGTTCACAACGACCTTGATGAGGCCCGGAACCTGGTGGATGTTCGTGAAGCTGAAGTCCTTCGTGAGCTGGGGAACGATCTCGCTCTGGTACTTCTGCTTCAGGCGCGGCTGGGGCCGTGCAATAGACGCAGCGCCAGCCGGCGATGCGGTTGCGGTGTCAGTCATTACAGGTCCTTTCCACTCTTCTTGGCGTACCGAACGCGAACGTTCTTGGTCACGCCATCTTTGGTGACCTGCTCGACGCGGAAGCCGACGCGAGTGGGCTTCTTGGTCTCGGGGTCGATGAGCGCCACGTTCGACACGTGGATCGGGGCCTCGACGGTCTCGATTCCACCGGTCTTGGTGCCGCGCTGGGTCTGGCCGACGCGAACGTGCTTCTTGACGAAGTTGATGCCTTCGACGATGACACGGTTCTTCTCGACCTGAACCTCGATGACACGACCCTGCTTGCCGCGGTCTCCGCCGCGGGCCTGGGTTGCGCCGGTGATGACCTGAACGACGTCACCCTTTTTGATGTTCGCCATGATTAAATGACCTCCGGTGCCAGCGAGATGATCTTCATGAAGCTCTTGTCGCGAAGCTCGCGGCCAACCGGGCCGAAGACGCGAGAGCCGCGAGGCTCCTTGTCGTTGGCGCGCAGGATGACTGCTGCGTTCTCGTCGAACTTGATGTAAGAACCGTCAACGCGACGAGTTTCTTTTTTGACGCGCACGATGACCGCCTTGACGACATCTCCACGCTTGACGGTGCCACCGGGGATGGCATCTTTGACGGTGGCGACGATGACGTCACCGAGGCCCGCGTAACGACGCCCTGATCCACCGAGTACACGGATGGTCAGCAGCTCTTTGGCGCCGGTGTTGTCGGCAACCTTGAGCCTGGATTCCTGCTGAATCACTTCTACTCCTTACGTAAGTAAGCGCGGGGCGCTTACTTGGCCTTTTCGAGGATCTCGACCAGGCGCCAGCGCTTCGTGGCGCTCAGCGGACGGGTCTCGGAGATGAGCACCAGGTCGCCGACACCGGCAGCGCCGGCCTCGTCGTGCACCTTCACCTTGGAGGTACGGCGGATGACCTTGCCATACAGGGGGTGCTTCACGCGGTCTTCGACCTCAACGACAATGGTCTTCTGCATCTTGTCGCTGGTGACGTAGCCACGACGGGTCTTGCGGTAACCGCGCTCCTCGGCAACTGCCTCGGCCGGGGTCTCGACGGGTGCAGCGGTTGCTGCCTCAGTCTTAGCCATTATTTGGCCTCCTCAGTTGCTTCGACCTCGGGCTCGGCTGCATCTTCTGCAACCGGCTCTTTGGCCTTTTTGGTCTTCTTGGGCGCTGCCGCGGCTGGTGCGACCTCGACGACGACGGGCGTGGCACGAATGCCCAGCTCGCGCTCGCGCAGGATCGTGTAGATGCGGGCAATGTCGCGCTTCACGGCGCGCAGGCGGCCGTGGCTCTCGAGCTGGCCGGTGGCCGACTGGAAGCGCAGGTTGAACAGCTCTTCCTTTGCCTTCCGCAGCTCTTCTGCGAGACGTGAATCTTCGAATGTGTCGAGCTCGACGGGGGTGAGCTCTTTAGAACCGATCGCCATTATGCGTCGCCCTCCTCGCGCTTGATGATGCGTGCCTTCAGAGGCAGTTTGTGAATTGCACGGGTGAGCGCCTCACGAGCGACGACGTCAGAGACGCCGGAGAGCTCGAAGAGAACGCGACCGGGCTTGACGTTCGCGATCCACCACTCGGGGCTACCCTTACCGGAACCCATGCGGGTTTCGGCCGGCTTCTTCGTGAGCGGGCGGTCGGGGTAGATGTTGATCCACACCTTTCCACCACGCTTGATGTGACGCGTCATGGCGATACGAGCGGACTCGATCTGGCGGTTTGTCACATAGGCCGGCGTGAGGGCCTGAATGCCCCACTCGCCGAACGAGACGGTGGTGCCACCGGTTGCCTGGCCGCTACGGCCGGGGTGGTGCTGCTTGCGGTGCTTGACTCTGCGGGGAATCAACATGGTTATGCCTCAACTCCTGCTGCTGCCACGGGGGCAGCATCTGCCTTGGGCGCGTCAGACCGCGGTGCCGACGTGCGCGGGGGGCGACGATCGTCGCCGCCACGGCGGTCGTCACGACGCTCGGGACGCGATGACTTCTGGTTGGCCTGCTCGCGAGCAAGCTCCTTGTTGGTGATGTCGCCCTTGTAGATCCAGACCTTCACACCGATACGGCCGAACGTCGTCTTGGCCTCGTAGAAGCCGTAGTCGATGTTGGCACGCAGCGTGTGCAGAGGCACGCGACCTTCGCGGTAGAACTCTGAACGGCTCATTTCTGCGCCACCCAGACGGCCCGACACCTGGATGCGAACACCCTTGACGGTGGGCAGGCGCTGTGCGCCCTGCAGGCCCTTGCGCATTGCACGACGGAACGCCACACGGGCGCTCAGCTGCTCGGCGATACCCTGGGCGACCAGCTGAGCTTCGGCTTCGGGGTTCTTGACCTCGAGGATGTTCAGCTGGATCTGCTTCTTGGTGAGCTTCTCGAGGTCGGCACGGATGCGCTCGGCTTCGGCGCCGCGGCGACCGATCACGATGCCCGGGCGGGCGGTGTGAATGTCGACACGAACACGGTCACGGGTGCGCTCGATCTCGATGCGGGCAACGCCTGCACGGTCAAGGCTCTTCGTGAGCAGGGTGCGGATCTTCACGTCTTCGGCGACGAAGTCGCTGTAACGCTGGCCTACTTTGGTGCTGTCAGAGAACCAACGCGACACGTGGTCGGTCGTGATGCCCAGACGGAAACCGTAGGGGTTTACTTTCTGGCCCATTACTTCTTTCCTGCCTTCTTGGAACCCTGTGCAACGGCGGCGGCCTCATCGGGCGTCGAGAGAACGACAGTGATGTGGCTGGTGCGCTTCAGGATCTGGAATGCGCGTCCCTGTGCACGGGGCTGAAAACGCTTGAGGGTCGTACCCTCATCGACAAAAGCGCTCGAGACGAACAGGTCTTGCTCGTCGAGGTAGCTGTTGCTTGCATCGGCCTTGACCTTGGCGTTCGCGATGGCAGATGCAACGAGCTTGTAGACAGGCTCGCTTGCGCCCTGCGGGGCGAACTTCAGGATGGCCAGGGCCTCCATGGCCTGCTTGCCGCGAATCAAGTTGACGACGCGACGAGCTTTCATGGGGGTGACGCGGATGTGACGCACGCGTGCGGTCGACTCCACCATTTCTCTCCTCCTTTTCGCCACCGCGTTAGCGGCGACGACCCTTCTTGTCGTCTTTCACGTGGCCGCGGAAGGTACGCGTCGGCGAGAACTCGCCGAGCTTGTGACCGACCATGGTCTCCGTGATGAACACGGGGATGTGCTTGCGACCGTCGTGAACGGCGATCGTGTGGCCCAGCATGGCTGGGATGATCATCGACCGGCGTGACCAGGTCTTGATGACGTTCTTCGAACCAGCTTCGTTCTGTACGACAACCTTGCGAAGCAAGTGGTCATCAACGAAGGGGCCCTTCTTGAGACTGCGTGGCATCTTCTCGACTCCTACTTACGCTTCTTGCCGACATTACGGCGACGAACGATGAGCTTGTCGCTCTCTTTGTTGATGTGGCGGGTGCGGCCTTCTTTTTGACCCCACGGGCTGACCGGGTGACGACCACCGGAGGTCTTGCCCTCACCACCACCGTGCGGGTGGTCGACAGGGTTCATCGCGACACCACGAACGGTTGGGCGGATGCCCAACCAGCGCTTGCGGCCGGCCTTTCCCCAGTTGATGTTCGACTGCTCGGCGTTGCCGACCTCGCCGATCGTTGCGCGGCAGCGAGCATCCACATTGCGGATCTCACCGCTGGGCAGACGAAGCTGGGCGTAGGGGCCGTCTTTTGCCACGAGACGAACGGATGCACCGGCTGAGCGTGCCATTTTGGCACCGCCGCCCGGCTTCAGTTCGATCGCGTGGATGACCGTACCCACGGGGATGTTGCGAAGGGGCAGGTTGTTGCCCGGCTTGATGTCAGCGCCGGCACCCGACTCGATGATGTCGCCCTGGCTCAGCTTGTTCGGGGCGATGATGTAACGCTTGGTGCCATCGACGAAGTGCAGCAGTGCGATGCGAGCCGTGCGGTTCGGGTCGTACTCGATCTCGGCGACCCGGGCGTTCACGCCATCTTTGTCATTGCGCTTGAAGTCAATGACGCGGTACTGGCGCTTGTGGCCACCACCGATGTGACGGGTCGTGATGCGGCCGGCGTTGTTACGACCACCGGTCTTGGGAAGCGGGCGGAGCAACGACTTCTCGGGCGTGGTACGGGTGATCTCGGCGAAATCCGAGACCGAAGAACCGCGACGACCCGGGGTAGTCGGCTTGTATTTGCGAATAGCCATGTTTTTATCCTCTGGATTCCGACTTAGCCAACAGCCGTGAAGATGTCGATGGTGCCGGACTTCAGGGTGACAATGGCACGCTTGGTGTCTTTGCGCTTACCCAGGCCGAACTTGGTGCGACGCGTCTTGCCGATCTTGTTCATCGTGTTGACCGAAGCCACCTCGACGTTGAAGATCTTCTCGACCGCGAGCTTGATCTCGGTCTTGTTCGACGTGGGAGCAACGATGAACGTGTACTTACCCTCGTCGATCAGGCCGTAGCTCTTCTCGGAGACGACCGGCGAGATGATGATGTCGCGGGGGTCTTTGTTGTTGCCGCTCATGCTGCAACCTCATCTTTCTTGGACTTCGAGGAGATGAAGCCGTCGATCGCACCCTTGGTGAAGACGATGTCGTCGCTCACCAGCACGTCGTAGGCGTTCAGCTGGTCATAGGTCAGCACGTGAACCTCAGGAACGTTGCGAACGCTCTTCACGGCGATGTCGTCGCCGCGCTCGACAACCACGAGAACGTGCTTGCTGGTCGCTATCTGCTCGAGCAGGGCCATGGCCGTCTTGGTCGACGGAACCGGGCCGAGCGTGAGCGAGTCGACGACGTGAACGCGGCTGCCACGGGCACGGTCAGAGAGTGAACCCAGCAGAGCTGCCGCGATCATCTTCTTGGGGGTGCGCTGGTCGTAGCTGCGGGGAGTCGGGCCGTGCACGATGCCACCACCGGTCATCTGGGGAGCGCGGATCGAGCCCTGGCGGGCGCGACCGGTTCCTTTCTGCTTGAACGGCTTGCGGCCGGCACCGGAGACCTCGCCACGGCGCTTGACCTTGGAAGTACCCTGGCGTGCGGCAGCGAGCTGCGCGACGACGACCTGGTGGATGAGCGGGATGTTGGTCTGCACATCGAAGAGCTCAGCGGGCAGCTCAACCGAGCCTGCCTTCTGGCCATTCGCGTCGATGATGTCGACTGAAGTGTTGGCACCAGAAGTTGCCGAATTGGCGTCATTGGTGAGTGTCATGGACTACGCCCCCTTCACTGCGGTACGAACGAAAACGAGACGGCCACGGCCACCGGGAACGGCGCCCTTGACGAGGATGAGGTTCTTCTCGGCGTCAACCGAGTGCACGACGAGGTTCAGCACGGTGACGCGCTCGCCACCCATACGACCGGCCATGCGCATGCCCTTGAAGACACGGCTGGGGGTCGACGAAGCACCGATGGAACCGGGCTTGCGGTGGTTGCGGTGCGAACCGTGAGACGACGAGACACCCTTGAAGTTGTGACGCTTCATGACACCGGAGAAGCCCTTGCCCTTGCTGGTGCCGACGACGTCGACCTTCTTGCCGGCTTCGAAGACACCGTCGACGGTCAGTTCTTGACCGACGGTGTACTCAGCGGCGTCAGCGGTGCGGATCTCGGTGACGTGACGGCGAGGCGTGACGCCAGCCTTGTCGAAGTGACCGGTCGCGGGCTTGTTCACCTTGCGGGGGTCGATCTGGCCGGCCGCGATCTGAACGGCTTCGTAGCCGTCGACCTCGGGGGTACGGATCTGGGTCACGACGTTCGGGGTGACCTGAACGACGGTGACGGGGATGAGACGGTTGTTCTCATCCCACACCTGGGTCATGCCGAGCTTGATGCCCAGCAGGCCCTTGGAAGTCTTTGTAGAAGTTGCCATGTGAATTCTTAGCTCCCTAGCCGGCTCAGAGCTTGATCTCGATGTTGACATCGGCCGGAAGGTCGAGGCGCATCAGTGAGTCGACAGCCTTGGGCGTCGGGTCGATGATGTCGATGAGGCGCTTGTGGGTGCGCTTCTCGAAGTGCTCGAAGCTGTCTTTGTACTTGTGAGGCGAACGGATGACCGCGATGACGTTCTTCTCGGTCGGCAGCGGCACGGGGCCCACTACGGTTGCACCTGCACGCGTGACTGTGTCGACGATCTTGCGCGCCGAGCTGTCGATGACCTCGTGGTCGTACGACTTAAGTCGAATGCGGATCTTTTGTCCCGCCATGTTTGACTCGTCTCTCTTGTCTTGCGTCTTACGCTCGGGCAATTGGCCCTCGTCGCATTGGACGCGATTACACTGTTCTTGTTTCAAAAGCCCAGCCCGAAGCGCGCAACAGTAATCGCGCGTTGGGGAGGGGATTTATCAAGCTGTGTTCTGCCACCCGCGGCCTAGCCCTACAAGACCTGAAGGCCTATAGCTATGCACTGCCTGGTGGTGATGCGGGCACAGTTCACTCGCAATACCGAACTAGAAGATTCTGCCACAGGTTGAGGGGTACGTGCAACCCGGGCGTGTCGCGGCGGCGTGTCGCGCCAGCGCTGGCATCGGAGGGGCAGACCTGGTTACGCGGTGAGGCCTGCGGCGAGCATCCGGAGCCGCCAGTCTACGACAGCCAGAACCCCGACGACCAGGGCCAGAACGCCCACGATGGGCGACACGACATCGACTGAAACGGTGAGGGTGAGACTGGTTGCTATGAGGCCTGCTCCGACGGCGGTGAGCGCCTGAAAGAGATACGACACGAGGTAGACGCCCGAGAGCGTCGCGCCCCGGTGGCGGGGTTCGGAGGTCTTGTTGACGAGGGCGAGGCCACCCATGAACGCCAGAGAATAGCCCGCGCCGCCGACGATGCACCAGAGCAGAAAGAGAACGAGCGAGCCCGATCCTGCGGTCAATTCGAGCAGCGCCAGGCCCGCGAGGCTCAGCACGGCCCCCAGAATGACGGCGACGTGCGAATGGATGCGCTGCAGCACCAGGGCGGTCAGACCGATCATCACCGCCGAGACGGCGAGCAGCCCGCCGACCGCCAGCAGGTTCGTGGTGCCCGTCAGGTCGCGAGCGATCGAGGCGCCGAGCGAGAGGAAGAGGGCGCCCACCGAGTAGGCCAGCGACACCGAGAGAGCAGAGACCACGAATACGCGGCGCACTCCGACGGGCACATGGATCGCCTGCGGGCGCCAGGGCTTTCGGGCGCCAGCCGGCCGGCGCGGGGTGAGGTACACCGCGACGAAGACCGCGGCACTCAGAGCGATCAGCAGAATGTAGCTGAGCTCCTGCGGCAGCGGAGCGTACTGGGCGAGGGCGCCCGAGAGCACGAGCGCGAGGGTCAGGCCGAGCGCCGTGGAGACCGTGGTCAGCGAGCTTGGCAGGCGCGTATTCGACGAGGTGTTGTTCTCGACGAGCGAGGCGCTGGCGGCGCCGATGGCGAAGCCGGCCCCGGCGCCCTGCAATGCCCGGCCGACGTACAACCAGAGCACATCGGGGGCGAGCACGAAGGCGAAGGCCGAGATGAGAATCAGGCCGACTCCGATCAGCATGGCGTTTCGGCGCCCGATGGTGTCGGAGATGCTGCCGAAGACGAGCAGAACCACCAACAGCGCCACAGGGTACGTCGCGAAGACCGTGGTGATGACCGCCGCCGACAGGTGCCACTCGGCCGCGTACGACGGGTACAGCACCGACGGCGCACCACTCGCCCAGAGGCAGAGCGCCAGCACCGAGGCAGATGCCCAGAAGGTTCCCCTCTTCGACAGTGTGCGTTTTCTCGGGGTCGTGTGCAGAGCGGTCATGAGCTGAGCCTATGACCCTCAGTTGGAATTGCCAAGTTAGGGCATCGGATCTATTGTTGGGTCATGGCTTCCCCCCGTTCGACTCGCCCGGCGACAGAACACGCGTGCTCCATCCATCGGAGCCTCGACCTGCTCGGTGAAAAGTGGTCGCTGCTGATCATTCGCAACGCCCTGCGCGGGCAGAGCAGGTTCTCCGAGTTCCGGGATGAGCTGGGCATCCCGAGCGATGTGCTCACGGCACGCCTCGGCACTCTGGTCGAGGCTGGTGTGCTCGAGCGCCGTTCGTATCGAGAGGAGGGGGCCCGTGAGAGGTTCAGCTACCACCTCACCGAGCGTGGGCGATCGCTGAAGCTGGTGTTGATCGCGCTTCAGCAGTGGAGCGACGAGTACAACCCGTTCCCGGGCGGAGTGGTGTCAGTGGTGCAGGAGGTCGGCACCGGTCGGCACGCATCCCTGGCCCTCGTCTCCGACGATGGCGACCTCCTCGACGAGGCGGCGGTCGAAATCGCCCGGGGCCCCGCCGCCCGCACCTGGTAGCCCCCCACCCCGCTCGCTGAGTTAGGGTACGGGTTTCGCCCGCCGCCACGGCCGGAAACCGGGCAAGTGCCGTACCTCAATCGACCACTTCGGCCGTTCCGAGCGCCGGCCTACTCGAAGAGCAGCGCGCGCAGCTCCGATTCGACCGAACCGAGGCGCGCCGGGTCGATCGTACGACCCTCGGCGAACCTGTCGACGAGGCGCGGGTCGACGTAGCTCGCGCGCGCGATCGTGGGCGTATTGCTGAGTACGCTCGCCGCATCGCGCATGGCCTGCGACAGTGCCGCACTACGGGCCCTGGCACTCTGCTGCGGGCCCGACTTCGCGAGACTCACTGCGGCAGCGGCGGTTCCGTGCAGGGTGCGAAAGTCTTTCGCCGTGAACTCTCCCCCGGTCTGCGCGCGCACATACTCGTTGATGTCCGGGCCGGAAACCGGGTGCCAGCGCCCCTTCTCCTTGAACGCCAGCAGATGCGCGTGCGGCCCGCGCCGCTTCAGGCCCCGGATGACCGCCGCAAGCTCGGCGTCGCGAATGTCTGACGCCCAGTCTTTGCCACTCTTCGCAGGAAACTCCAGATGGATCGTGTCACCGTGCACCGAGGCGTGCGCGCACAACAGGGTCGACAGGCCCCGGCTGCCGTGTTCGGCGGCGTAGCGCTCGCTTCCTACCCGCAGAGAGCCAGTGTCGAGCATCCGGAAGCCCGCCGCCAACGCACGTTCTCGGTCGGGTTGTTCGCGGCGCAGATCGAGGGTCACTTTGCGTCTCGCCGTCGGCAGCGCCTCGGCCAGGCTCAGCGCCCTGTCGAACTTGATGCGGTCTTTCTGCTCGCGCCAGGTCGGATGATAGATGTACTGCCGCCGCCCCGCGCCATCGATACCGGTCGCCTGAATGTGGCCGTTCGGGTGGGGTGCGATCCACACGTCCTCCCAGGCCGGCGGTATGCCGAGGCTCCGGATGCGCTCCCGCAGCTCGGCGTCGCGCAGAACCTCACCACTCGGGTCTCGATACGTGAACCTCGTGCCGGCCCGCACCCGCCGGAAGCCTTTGCCTGCCAGGTCGCTCCGCCGGAGCCTCATTTCGCACTCACCACCCCTTCACGCTACCCCTATACCCTCACCTCCGGCCGGTACCCGGAAACGCGAAGAAGGGCCGCACCCCCGGAGGAGTGCGGCCCTTCTTGAGCTACAAGAGCTGTTGGTGTCGCCCGAAGGGCGAACCATTTACGCAGGAACTACTTGGTGACCTTGGTCACCGTGCCGGCGCCGACGGTGCGGCCACCCTCACGGATAGCGAAGCCGAGGCCCTCCTCCATAGCGATGGGCTGAATGAGCTCAACGCTGATGTCGGTGGTGTCGCCGGGCATGACCATCTCGGTGCCCTCGGGCAGCGTGATGACGCCGGTGACGTCGGTGGTGCGGAAGTAGAACTGCGGGCGGTAGTTCGTGTAGAACGGGTTGTGACGGCCACCCTCGTCTTTCGACAGGATGTACGCGGTGCCCTCGAAGCCGGTGTGCGGGGTAACCGAACCGGGCTTGACGACGACCTGGCCGCGCTCGACATCTTCGCGCTTGGTGCCACGAAGAAGCAGACCACAGTTCTCGCCGGCCCATGCCTCGTCGAGCTGCTTGTGGAACATCTCGATACCGGTGACCGTGGTCTTCTGCGTCGGGCGGATGCCGACGATCTCGACCTCGGAGTTGATGGCGAGGGTTCCGCGCTCGGCGCGGCCGGTGACGACGGTTCCACGACCGGTGATCGTGAACACATCCTCGATCGGCATGAGGAAGGGCTTGTCTTTGTCGCGGATCGGATCGGGGATGGAAGCGTCAACCGCGTCCATCAGCTCTTCGATCGACTTGGTCCACTCGGGGTCGCCCTCGAGCGCCTTGAGTGCCGACACCCGGATGACCGGAGCGTTGTCGCCGTCGAAGTTCTGGCTCGAGAGGAGCTCGCGAACCTCGAGCTCAACGAGCTCAAGGATCTCTTCGTCGTCAACAGCGTCAGCCTTGTTCAGGGCGACGAGCAGGTACGGAACGCCGACCTGGCGAGCAAGAAGAACGTGCTCACGAGTCTGAGCCATCGGGCCGTCAGTGGCCGCGACGACGAGAATCGCGCCATCCATCTGAGCAGCACCGGTGATCATGTTCTTGATGTAGTCAGCGTGACCGGGGGCGTCAACGTGCGCGTAGTGGCGCTTCTCGGTCTCGTACTCGATGTGCGAGATGTTGATCGTGATGCCGCGCTGCTTCTCTTCGGGAGCAGAGTCGATCTGATCGAAGTTGAAGGTTTTGTTAAACGCCGGGTACTTGTCAGCCAAGACCTTGGAAATCGCCGCGGTGAGCGTGGTCTTTCCGTGGTCAACGTGACCGATTGTTCCGACGTTTACGTGCGGCTTTGTCCGCTCGAACTTGGCCTTGGCCACTGGGTCCTCCTCAGGACTCTCATGCTGAGCGGCCGATCGATGGTTTCGACCGGCTGCTCGGCGGGGTGTTATGTAGATATATTACTAGGCCCGGGAGGGCCAGATAACGGTAGGGCTACTCGCCCTTGTTCTTCTGGATGATCTCGTCGGCAACTGCCTTCGGAACCTCCGCGTAGCTGTCGAACGTCATCGAGTACACGGCGCGCCCTGAGGTTTTGCTCCTCAGGTCGCCCACGTAACCGAACATCTCGCTCAGCGGGACATTTGCACGGATGACCTTCACGCCGGTGGCGTCATCCATTGACTGGATCTGCCCACGGCGCGAGTTCAGGTCACCGATGACGTCACCCATGTACTCCTCAGGAGTACGAACCTCAACAGCCATCAGCGGCTCGAGAAGAACGGGCTGCGCCTTGCGGGCAGCCTCCTTGAATGCCATCGTTCCGGCGATCTTGAACGCCATTTCTGACGAGTCGACATCGTGCGAGGCACCGTCGAGGAGAATTCCCTTGACACCGACCATCGGGTAACCGGCGAGCACACCGACGGCCATTGCCGCCTGGAAGCCCTGGTCAACCGAAGGAATGTACTCGCGCGGCACGCGGCCACCCGAGGTCTTGTTCACGAACTCGTAGATCGTGTCGGCGGTGACCTCAAGAGGCTCGATCGAGATCTGGATCTTGGCGAACTGGCCCGACCCACCCGTCTGCTTCTTGTGGGTGTAGTCGTGCTTGTCGACGATACGACGAATCGTCTCGCGGTACGCAACCTGGGGCTTGCCGACGTTCGCCTCGACGTTGAACTCGCGGCGCATGCGGTCGACCAGGATATCGAGGTGAAGCTCACCCATACCCTTGATGACCGTCTGGCCGGTGTCCTGGTTCTGCTCGGTGCGGAAGGTCGGGTCTTCTTCGGCCAGCTTCTGGATGGCCAGGCCCAACTTCTCCTGGTCAGCCTTCGTCTTCGGCTCGATGGCCACCTCGATGACGGGCTCGGGGAACGTCATCGACTCGAGCACGACGGGGTGCTGCGGGTCGGCGAGGGTGTCACCCGTGGTCGTGTCTTTCAGACCGATGACCGCGTAGATGTGACCCGCGGTGACCGAGGCCACCGGGTTCTCCTTGTTCGCGTGCATCTGGAAGATCTTGCCGATGCGCTCTTTCTTGCCCTTGGTCGCGTTGATGATCTGCGCGCCAGAGTCAACGTGACCCGAGTACACGCGAATGTACGTCAGGCGGCCGAAGAACGGGTGAACCGCGACCTTGAACGCGAGAGCCGCGAACGGGTCGGTCGAGTTCGCACCGCGGGAGATGATGATCTCCTCGTCGCGAACGTCATGACCTTCGACACTCGGCACGTCGAGCGGGCTCGGCAGGTAGTCGACGACGGCATCGAGCATGGGCTGCACGCCGCGGTTCTTGAACGCCGAACCACACAGCACCGGGTAGATCTCGCTGTTGACGGTGAGCTTGCGGATGGCCGCCTTGATGTCTGCGACCGAGAAGTCGACGTCGCCGACGAGGTAACGCTCGAGCAGCTCGTCGCTGGTCTCAGCAACGACCTCGATGAGCTTCTCGCGGTACTCCGCGGCGAGCTCAGCCAGGTCGGCGGGGATCTCTTCGATCTCGTACTTCGCACCGAGCTCGACGTCACCCTTGGAGTCGCCGCGCCAGGTGAGTGCACGCATCTCGACCAGGTCGACGACGCCTTCGAAGTTCGACTCAGCACCGATGGGCAGCTGAATGACCAGCGGGCGGGCGCCGAGGCGCTTCACGATGGTATCGACGGTGAAGTAGAAGTCGGCGCCCAGCTTGTCCATCTTGTTGACGAAGCAGATGCGGGGCACGTCGTACTTGTCGGCCTGACGCCAGACGGTCTCCGACTGGGGCTCGACGCCCTCTTTACCGTCGAAGACAGCGACCGCGCCATCGAGCACGCGAAGCGAGCGCTCGACCTCGACCGTGAAGTCGACGTGGCCGGGGGTGTCGATGATGTTGATCTGGTTGTTGTTCCAGAAACACGTGGTAGCTGCAGACGTGATGGTGATGCCGCGCTCTTGCTCCTGCGCCATCCAGTCCATGGTGGCTGCACCATCGTGGACTTCACCGATCTTGTGAGTGATACCCGTGTAGAACAGGATGCGCTCGGTGGTGGTGGTCTTGCCGGCATCGATGTGGGCCATGATGCCGATGTTGCGGACCTTGTTCAGGTCGGTAAGCACGTCCTGTGCCACGGATTTCCTCCGATTGGATTGCTAAAGGATAAAGCGCCAGTGGAGCTTTATACGTGTTTGGTTCGCCCAGCGCCGCCGGGCGAACCAAACACAAATGGAACTGTCTACCAGCGGTAGTGCGCGAAAGCCTTGTTCGACTCGGCCATCTTGTGGGTGTCTTCACGGCGCTTGACTGCCGCTCCGAGCCCGTTCGAGGCGTCGAGAATCTCGTTGGTGAGACGCTCGGTCATGGTCTTCTCACGACGACCCTTCGCGTAGGTGGTGAGCCAACGCAGAGCCAGGGTGTTTGCACGGTGAGGCTTGACCTCGACGGGCACCTGGTAGGTCGAGCCACCGACGCGGCGGCTCTTGACCTCGATGGTCGGGCGCACGTTGTCGAGCGCCTTCTTCAGGGTGACGACAGCGTCGGCACCGTTCTTGCTCGAAACGCCTTCGAGTGCGTCGTAGACGATGCGCTCGGCGAGGCCCTTCTTGCCATCAAGAAGAATCTTGTTGACGAGCTGGCTGACGATGGGTGCGCCGTAGACGGGGTCAGCGACAACGGGACGCTTGGGAGCTGGTCCTTTGCGAGGCATTACTTCTTCTCCATCTTCGCGCCGTAACGGCTGCGAGCCTGCTTGCGGTTCTTGACAGCCTGGGTGTCGAGGGCGCCGCGAACGATCTTGTAACGCACGCCGGGCAGGTCTTTCACACGACCGCCGCGAACGAGCACCATCGAGTGCTCCTGCAGGTTGTGGCCTTCACCGGGAATGTAGGCCGTGACCTCAGTACCGTTGGAGAGCTTGACGCGAGCAACTTTGCGAAGAGCCGAGTTCGGCTTCTTGGGCGTGGTGGTGTACACACGGGTGCACACGCCGCGCTGCTGCGGGTTCGACTTGAGAGCAGGCGCTTTGGTCTTCGTGACCTTGCGCGTTCGGCCCTTACGGACCAGCTGCTGAATGGTAGGCACTACATAACTCCTTGTGTTTACTGCACGGTGACAGCTGCTACTGATTAGCATTCGAACGCGGCGAAGCTTTCGCCTCGTGTGTCGAGTTCATTTGGACCTACTTGCAGACCGCGGAGCCTCTGCAAAGAGACTCTTCAGAATGTCGGGGGTAGGTATGCCGTGGGGGCTGGTCATTCGAACTGAACGATCACGCCCTGCTTTGCGTGAAGATGTCTGGCCCGGAACCGAGATCAGTTCTTGGATAAGAACCGGGCACGGCACGAGAGCACGACAAAGCGCACACTCAAAGAATATTAGCCGCTGGGTAGCCTCGGGTCAAATGACAGCGGCTCCGGATGCCCGGCGTTCGCTAACCGCGATACCCGGCGTTGGTGACGGTGACCGCCTTATTCAGTTTACCCCCGGGGCCGACAAGCGTGACGGTGTACGTCTGCGTCAACTCGGGGCACGGAAACTCGAGCGAAGTACTGCCTGAGGGGGGCACCTCGGCGTACGGCGCGGCCTGGGCATCCGGTGTGTCGACGCCGACGAAAGCGCTGGTGGCACCCGCGCTCTTCCACCCCAGCGAGACCATCGGAGAGGATGCCGTACCGCCGGCCGGGCCCGCCCCGACCACCGGGCAGGTGACCGAGGGCGACGCAGACCACGAGGTGAAGACGGGGGCAGCGGAACTACTGGTTGCTGCGACAGTCGAGCCCGGTGCATCCGGTGCCGTACCCGCCTTCGTCGCTGTCGTCGCTGTCGAGGGTGCAGCTGTCGAGGGTGCAGCTGTCGATGATGCAGCTGTGGAGGCAGGCGCGGTGGACGCCAGCGCCGATGGCGCGCTCGTGGGTTCGCGCGTCACGGGCGACAGGGTGAGCGAGAGCACAACGAGCACAGCGACGACCACGACCACGGCCGCGCCAATGATGATGACCTTCTTCACGCGCTCAGCATAGCGCAGTAATGAGGCTTTGTCGGTTATGCGGTGTACTGCCCGTTTGCGTACACAGCTGAGGCTTGCGCCTGCTGCTCGGCAGCGTCGGCGACCGCGCGGTCGTACTCTTCACGGTCAGCTGCATTGCGTGCTTTCAGTTTGCGGCCGCGCGAGCTGATCCACGCACCCACCCAGATGGGAACCTCACGGGCGACGATCGCCGCAGCGAGGGTGAGCGGATCCATCACGAGCGACCGTACGAACGCGGCGGCCTGGTCGGCGCTGAACGTCCAGGCCTGAACGGCGAGCAGGGCACCCAGGATGGCTGCTCCGTACACGACCACTGCGACGAGGAAGCCGCCCAGGACATACGCCCACCAGTTCGCGCGATTGACGATCAGCACGACCAGGATGAGAGCGATTGCGAAGAAGATCACCGGCACGAAGAAAGCGGGGCTGCTGACGAACTGGCTCATGACTTCGGGCAGCCGCGTGGTGGTGACCGTGAAAGCGAGGATGACCGCGCCGACCAGCGCGTAGACGATCGCGAAAACGAGGGCGCCGATGAGCGCGATGAGTGTGCCGGCGGCGCGGTTGCTGCGCTTCTTCGGGGGCGTCAGCACGGGCGTCATGACGGTGGTCGGAGCGACGTAGCCCGGTGGGAGGTACGAGGCCTGGGGCTGCGCACCGGCGGAGCCAGGAGGCACGGGAGCGCCAGGTGATCCCAGCGCTTCGGTGGGCTGGGGCTGAGCGTAGGCAGCGGGCGAAACGGGGGCAGGAGCGATGGGCGGTGAGCCGGCACCGTTCACGGCGGCGCCAATAGCACCGGCACCGGTGGCTCCGGCCCCGGCAGCACCAGCTGTGCCAGTTGCGACGGCCGCTGCCGCAGCAGCGCCGGCGGCGGGGTACGGGTTCGCTGGCGGCCGGACGTACGCCTCCGCCGGGTACGCCACGGCGTGTTCTTCGGGTGCGGGTGTCGCCCAGCGCGGCGCGACAGCCGGTGCGCTGGGCACCTCGAACACTTCGCTGGCCGGCGCGAGCGGCTCGGCGATCGGTGCGTCAGCCATCGGTGCATCAGCCATCGATGCGCCAGCCACCGGAGCGTCAGCCATCGATGCGCCAGCCACCGGAGCGTCAGCCATCGGAGCGTGGCTTCTTGGAGCCTCAGCCTCACGCCCGTCGGTCGGTGCGGCCGGCGCGGCCTCAGTCGACTCCGCGGGCGCCACCGGCGCGGCCTCAGTCGACTCCGCGTGCGACTCCGCGTTCGACTCCGGCACAGCAGGCTCTCCCGGTGCAGCCAGCTCCGTGCCAGCCGGGGTAGACGCCGTAGACGCCGGGTCGTAGCGGGGAGCATCCGCATCAGGGAACGCCGAGGGCTCGGAAGCAGAGGGCTCGGAAGCGGCGGGATGCGTGGGGTGCTCGCCTGCGGTCGAGGCGGCGTCGGAGGCGCTTCTGTCGTCGGTGCTCATGGTGCAACTCCTTCACGGGCCGCGGGGGCCGCTGGGCGTCGGCAGGTGTGCCGCAGCCACACTCTAACAATTCGGGGCCGCTCCGGCCGGGATTCACGCGCGGCTCGGCTGCGAAGAGGCGACGAGCCGTTCTCGACCGCGGCATCCCAACGCGGCATGCGACTGCGACCCGGCACCGCTCCCGCGCGGCTAGGCTCGATTCGTGGGCACCGAACCGACTCTGACGCTCTCGCCGAGCGGCCTGACCGCCGTGATCACGCCCGACACCTTCGCCTCGGGCGGGTTCACCCTGTTGGTCGACGGCCTCCCCCAGTCGCACGTGTTCGTTGCCGACCAGACGCGGCTGTTGTACGACTACCTGCGCCGCATCGCGAATGTGAGCGACCTGCTGAAGCCCCCGGGGCAGCCGATCCGGGTGTTGCACCTGGGAGCCGGTGCGCTCAGTCTGGCGCGGTACATCGGGGGCACTCGGCCCGGCTCCGAGCAGTTCGTGCTCGAGCGCGAGGTGAACCTGGTTCCGTTCGTGCTGGCGTCTCTGCCGCTCGACCCCGGCACCCGGGTGTCTGTACGAACCGATGACGCACGCGCGGGCCTGGTGTGGGCATCCGGAGTCGCACCGTTCGACCTCATTGTGGTCGACGTGTATTCGGGCGCCACGACTCCTCCCCAGGTACGCACGGTCGAGTTCTTCGAACAGGTCGTCGCACTGCTCACCGACGAGGGTGTCGTCGCTGTCAATGTGGCAGACGACGAAGGAATGGCCATCGCGCGCGCGCAGACGGCAACACTGTTGGCAGTGACACCGAACGTTCTCGTGCTCGGCCCCACCGATGTCGTCAGCAACGGCGCAGAGGGCAACGCCGTGGTCGTCGCCTCGCGAGGTGAGCGTCTGCTCGACCTGCGCTCCACACTGCGCTCAGCCGGACCACACCCCAGCGGCCTCACCGGCCCGCCCGACCTCGACCACTTCATCGCCGGTCACATCCCCATGACCGACGCTGCCACGAACCCGCCCTGCCCGACCACCAGCCGCCACCCCGCCGCTCTCGCCCACGCACAGAACGCATGTGCGCCCACCGTCGCCGATGCCTCGCGCCCGGCTCTGATCTCCGGCGAGGTTCCGGCTCCCGTACCATTTCCGACTCCCGCTCCCGCTCCGGCTCCGGATGCCCGTGCCTGAGCCCACCGCGGCCGAGCAGCCTCCCAGCGCAGCCTCCCCCGGGCCGCACGCCCACCCTTCACCGCACCCTGACCGTGCGGGCAGACCCGCCACTCTCCCTCGCAGCGCCCGCGTCGTCATCGTCGGAGCAGGCCAGGCCGGCCTCTCGGTGGCCTACCATCTGCGCCGCCGCGGGCTCACCCCGGGCACCGACCTGGTGCTGCTCGACCGCGGGCCAGGCGCTGGCGGCGCGTGGCAGTTCCGTTGGGAGTCGTTGCGCCTCGGAACCGCGCACCGGGTCAACGACCTGCCCGGCATGAGCGAGCTCGGTCTGAGCTTCGACACGGCTGACCACGGCCGCGCCGCGCGCGATGTAGTGGGCGAGTACTACCGACGGTATGAGGAGTTCTTCGGCCTCGCGGTGTTCCGCCCCGTCGAAGTGACGAGCGTCACCGACGCGCCCGATGAGAGCCGCCGCCTCCGCATCCACGTCTCTACCGACCGCGACACCATCGACACCGACGTGCTCGTGAACGCCAGCGGAACCTGGGCAACTCCCTTTCGCCCGTACTACCCGGGAGCCGAAACCTTTGCGGGCGAACAGATCGGCACCCCTCAGTTTCGCGACGCCCAGCATTTCGCCGGCAAACGGGTGATCGTGGTCGGTGGCGGCACCTCCGCCACCGGATTCGTGCTCGAACTCGAGGGCATCGCGGCGCACACAACGTGGGTGACACGGCGCCCGGTCGAGTTTGTCGACGACGACAAGAACCTCGAGGGCCGACTCGCGGCCGTGGCCGAACAAGACGAGGCAGCGCGGGCGGGGCGGGTGCTGCCGAGCATCATCAGCGGCACCGGGCTGCCGGCCACCGAACGCAACCGAGCTGCCGTCGCACGCGGCACCCTTGTGGCACGCCCCCCGTTCAGCCGCATCGAATCCGGCGGTGTGCACTTCGCAGACGGCAGCTTCGAACCGGCCGATGCCATCATCTGGGCCACCGGGTTTCGGGCCGAACTCTCGCATCTCGCGCCGCTGAAGCTCCGCGAGCAGAGCGGAGGAGTCGCTGTCGAACGGGGTCGTTCGCTTCGCGACCCCCGCGTCTTTCTCGCGGGCTACGGGCCCCAGGCCTCGACCATTGGGGCAAATCGGGCCGGGCGGCTGGTTGCGCTGCAGGTTCTGGATGCCCTGCAGCACCCCGGGCATCCGGAACCCGCCTGATGCACAGAACAACAACTGACGTACAGAACAACAGAGGGCCCCTCCGCCGAAGCGAAGGGGCCCTCTGTGTGCAGACTACGACCGGTTAGTTGTACGTACCGGGGGTGTAGTCGTCGCTCGAGAAGCTGTCGAAGTCGACGAACGACAGATCAGCTTCGGAGAACACCGCGTCATCTGTGAAGATGCGGTTCGGGTAGCGCTCGGCCTTGGCCTCTTCGGTTGCCTCAACGGTGACGTTGCGGTACTTCTGAAGGCCGGTTCCGGCCGGGATGAGCTTTCCGATGATGACGTTCTCTTTGAGGCCGACCAGCGGGTCGCTCTTGCCCTCCATGGCGGCCTGCGTGAGAACACGCGTGGTCTCCTGGAAGGAAGCGGCGCTCAGCCATGACTCGGTCGCGAGCGAAGCCTTGGTGATACCCATGACTTCTTGACGGGCCGAAGCGGTCTTGCGACCCTCGGTCAGTGCCTCGCGGTTGAGGATGTTGTAACGCTGGCGGTCAACGAGCTCACCCGGCAGCAGATCGGTGTCACCGTGGTCGACGACGGTCACCTTGCGGAGCATCTGTCGAACGATGACCTCAATGTGCTTGTCGTGGATGGGCACACCCTGCGAGCGGTAGACACCCTGAACGCCACCGACGAGGTGCTCCTGCACGGCGCGAACGCCACGCACTCGCAGAACCTCTTTCGGGTCGATCGCGCCGACGTGCAGCTGCATGCCGAGCTCGACGTGATCGCCGTCTTCGATGAGAAGGCTGGCACGCTTCAGAACCGGGTAGGCAATTGCTTCGTCGCCGTTGTCGGGCGTCAGAATCAGCTTGCGGCTGCGGTCGGTGTCTTCGATGGTGATGCGGCCCGAAGCTTCTGCGATGGGCGACGCACCCTTGGGGGTACGCGCTTCGAAGAGCTCCTGAACGCGAGGCAGACCCTGCGTGATGTCATCAGCCGATGCAGAACCACCCGTGTGGAAGGTACGCATGGTCAGCTGGGTGCCGGGCTCACCGATCGACTGTGCGGCGATGATGCCGACGGCCTCTCCGATGTCGACCAGCAGACCAGTGGCGAGCGAGCGACCGTAGCAGGCAGCACACACACCGACGGCCGACTCGCAGGTCAGAACCGAGCGCACCTTGATGTTCTCGACACCAGCCTCGACGAGCTTGTCGATGAGCACGTCACCGATGTCTTCGCCGGCTTCGGCCACGACCGTACCCTGGGCATCCACTGCGTCTGCAGCGAGGCTTCGGGCGAACACCGAGTTCTCGACGTTCGAGTCGGCGACCAGCACGCCCGACGCGTCGAGCGCGGCGATCGGCAGGTCGAGACCCTTGGTGGTGCCACAGTCGTCTTCGCGAATGATGACGTCTTGCGAGACATCGACCAGACGACGGGTGAGGTACCCCGAGTCAGCCGTACGCAGAGCAGTGTCAGCCAGCCCCTTGCGAGCACCGTGCGTCGCGATGAAGTACTCAGCAACTGAGAGGCCTTCACGGTACGACGAGATGATCGGGCGAGGGATGATCTCACCCTTCGGGTTGTTCACCAGGCCACGCATACCCGCAATGTTGCGGATCTGCAGCCAGTTACCACGAGCACCAGAGGTCACCATGCGGTTGATGGTGTTGTCGGCCGGGAAGTTCGCCTGCATGGCCTCGGCGACGTCTTCGGTCGCTTTGGTCCAGATCTGGATGAGCTCCTGGCGACGCTCGGCGTCGGTGGTGAGGCCCTTCTCGTACTGCGACTGCACCTTGGCGGCGAGCTTCTCGTACTGCAGAACGATCTCGCGCTTGTTCGGCGGGGTGAGAACGTCAGAGAGAGCAACGGTGACGCCTGAGCGGGTAGCCCAGTAGAAACCGGCATCCTTGATGCGGTCGAGTGCAGCAGCAACTTCAACCTTCGGGTAGCGCTCAGCGAGGTCGTTGACGATGGTCGAGATGTGACCCTTGTCGGCGACTGCTTCGACGTAGGGGTACCCCACGGGGAGCGTCTCGTTGAACAGCGCGCGGCCGAGTGTGGTCGTCACCAGGGTCACGCCGGGAGCGTGGTTGCCTTCGGCCAGCAGGGCGCCTTCGGGAACCTCCCCCTCGGCGAACGTGATGTTCGTGAGGCGGATGCGCACCTTGGCGTTGAGGTCGAGCGTGCCTTGGTCGTTGGCCAGAATCGCCTCGGCGACGCTCGAGAATGCACGGCCTTCGCCGGTCACTCCCTCTTTCAGCGTCGTGAGGTGGTGCAGGCCGATGATCATGTCCTGCGTGGGCAGGGTCACGGGGCGACCGTCAGAGGGCTTCAGGATGTTGTTCGACGCGAGCATCAGGATGCGCGCCTCGGCCTGGGCCTCGACCGACAGCGGAAGGTGGACGGCCATCTGGTCGCCGTCGAAGTCTGCGTTGAACGCGGTGCAGACGAGCGGGTGCAGCTGGATGGCCTTACCCTCGACGAGCTGAGGCTCGAACGCCTGGATACCCAGACGGTGAAGCGTGGGTGCACGGTTCAGCATGACCGGGCGCTCACGGATGATCTCTTCGAGAACATCCCACACCTGGGGACGGCTGCGCTCGACCATACGCTTCGCGGCCTTGATGTTCTGAGCGTGGCTCAGGTCTATCAGGCGCTTGATGACGAACGGCTTGAACAGCTCGAGTGCCATCTGCTTGGGCAGACCACACTGGTGCAGCTTGAGCTGAGGGCCACCGATGATGACCGAACGGCCCGAGTAGTCGACGCGCTTGCCGAGCAGGTTCTGGCGGAACCGACCCTGCTTTCCCTTGAGCATGTCGCTCAGGGACTTCAGGGCGCGGTTGCCCGTACCCGTGACGGGGCGGCCACGACGACCGTTGTCGAACAGGGCATCCACAGCCTCTTGCAGCATGCGCTTCTCGTTGTTCACGATGATCTCGGGGGCACCGAGGTCGAGCAGGCGGCGAAGGCGGTTGTTGCGGTTGATCACGCGGCGGTAGAGGTCGTTGAGGTCAGACGTCGCGAAACGCCCACCGTCGAGCTGAACCATCGGGCGAAGCTCCGGCGGGATGACAGGCACCACGTCGAGAACCATCGCGGCCGGCGAGTTGCCGGTGATCAGGAACGAGTTGACGACCCGGAGGCGCTTGATGGCGCGGATCTTCTTCTGGCCCTTGCCCTCAGAGATCTGCAGGTGCAGCGTGTCTGATTCGGTGGCGAGGTCGAAGGCTTCAAGGCGCTTCTTGATCGCCTCGGCGCCCATGTAGGCCTCGAAGTACTGTCCGTAGCGGTCTTGAAGCTCGTGGAAGACGGAGTCTTCGGGCTTCAGTTCGCCGACCTTGAGGCTGCGGAAGTCTTCCCACACGCGCTCGAGCTGGGCGATCTGCTCGTCGAACGACTTGCGGGCCTGACCCATCTCCTTCTCGGCTGCATCTTTGGTGCGGCGCTTCTGGTCACTCTTGGCGCCTTCTGCCTCGAGGGCAGCAAGATCGGTCTCGAGCTTCTGGAGGCGGTCGGCAATGCGGCTGTCGCGCTGGTCAGACAGGGCCTTGATCTCGAGACGCAGTTCGTTCTCGAGGCCGGGCATGTCTTCGTGACGAGCATCGACGTCGACCGAGATGATCATGTAGGCAGCGAAGTAGATGACCTTCTCGAGGTCTTTCGGAGCCATGTCGAGCAGGTAGCCCAAACGGCTCGGAACGCCCTTGAAGTACCAGATGTGAGTAACGGGGGCAGCGAGTTCGATGTGACCCATGCGCTCACGGCGCACCGACGACTTCGTGACCTCTACACCGCAGCGCTCACAGACGATGCCTTTGAAGCGCACTCGCTTGTACTTGCCGCACGAGCACTCCCAGTCACGGCTCGGGCCGAAGATCTGTTCTCCGAAGAGACCGTCTTTCTCGGGCTTGAGCGTGCGGTAGTTGATCGTCTCGGGCTTCTTGACCTCACCGTGCGACCACTTGCGAATGTCGTCTGCCGTAGCGAGACCGATTCGCAGTTCGTCAAAAGTTGTAACGTCGAGCAATGTTTTCTTCTCTCCTGAAGTAGGAAATTACAGATTTCGTCGGGTGATCGATTCGCGGTTCGCGAATCACATCATTAGCTAGCTCAGATGTCGTCGATGGACGAGTTCTCGAACCGAGTGGAGATGTTGATGCCCAGTTCTTCTGCAGCGCGGAAGACCTCATCATCGGTGTCGCGGAGGCTGACCGCAGTACCGTCGGCAGACAGCACCTCGACGTTCAGGCAGAGCGACTGCATCTCTTTGATGAGCACCTTGAAGCTCTCGGGAATACCGGGCTCCTGGATGTTCTCACCCTTGACGATGGCCTCATACACCTTCACGCGGCCGAGGATGTCGTCTGACTTGATCGTCAGAAGCTCCTGCAGGGCGTAAGCGGCCCCATAGGCCTCGAGTGCCCACACTTCCATCTCACCGAAGCGCTGGCCACCGAACTGCGCCTTACCACCCAGCGGCTGCTGCGTGATCATGGAGTAGGGGCCTGTGGAGCGAGCGTGGATCTTGTCGTCGACAAGGTGGTGCAGCTTCAGGATGTACATGTAACCGACCGAGATCGGGCGCGGGAACGGCTCGCCTGAGCGGCCGTCGAACAACGTCGCCTTGCCGGTGCCGTCGATGAGACGGTCGCCGTCGCGGGTGGGGAGGGTCGAGTCGAGCAGACCTGCGATCTCCTCCTCCAGCGCGCCGTCGAACACGGGGGTCGCAACCTTCGTGTTGGCCGGAGCCTGGTGAGCTGCCTCGGGAAGACGGCCGGCCCACTTGTTGTTCTTACCCTCGACCTGCCAGCCCTGCTTGGCGATCCAGCCCAAGTGAATCTCCAGCACCTGGCCGAAGTTCATTCGTCCCGGAATACCGAGCGGGTTCAGCACCACGTCGACGGGGGTACCGTCAGCGAGGAACGGCATGTCTTCGACGGGCAGGATCTTCGCGATGACACCCTTGTTGCCGTGACGGCCGGCGAGCTTGTCACCCTCGGTGATCTTGCGCTTCTGGGCGATGTAGACCACAACACGCTGGTTGACGCCAGAGCCCAGCTCATCGTCGTTCTCGGCAGAGAACTCCTTGACGGCGATGATGGTTCCGCGCTCACCGTGGGGCACCTTGAGGCTGGTGTCGCGAACTTCGCGGCTCTTCTCGTTGAAGATCGCACGCAGCAGCCGCTCTTCGGCGCTCAGCTCGGTCTCACCCTTGGGTGTGACCTTGCCGACGAGGATGTCGCCGGGGCGAACCTCGGCTCCGATGCGAATGATGCCGCGCTCGTCGAGGTCGGCGAGCAACTCGGGGCTGACGTTCGGGAGGTCACGGGTGATCTCCTCTTTGCCGAGCTTCGTGTCGCGGGCATCGACCTCGTACTCTTCGATGTGAATCGAGGAGAGAGTGTCGTCTTTCACCAGGTTCTGGCTCAAGATCATCGCGTCTTCGAAGTTGTAGCCCTCCCACGGCATGAATGCCACGAGCAGATTCTTGCCGAGTGCGAGCTCGCCGTTCTCGGTGGCGGGGCCATCAGCGATGACCTGGCCGACCTCGATGCGCTCGCCCTCGTTGACGATGACGCGCTGGTTGTAGCTCGTGCCCTGGTTCGAGCGGTCGAACTTACGGAGGTAGTAGGTTTCGACTCCACCCTCATCGAGCAGGATGCTGACGACCTCAGCCGAGACCTCCTGAACGACACCCGCACGGTTGGCCGTGACCACGTCGCCGGCGTCGATGGCTGCAAAGCCCTCCATACCGGTTCCGACCAGCGGGCTGTCGCTCATGAGCAGAGGAACGGCCTGGCGCTGCATGTTCGCACCCATGAGGGCGCGGTTCGCATCGTCGTGCTCGAGGAACGGGATGAGGCTCGTCGCAACCGACACCATCTGGCGCGGCGAGACATCCATGTAGCCGATGTCTTCGATCGGGAAGAGGTCGACCTCGCCACCCTTCTTACGTGCGAGCACGCGGGGGTCGGCGAAGCGGGCGTCTTTGGTGAGGGGCGCGTTGGCCTGGGCCACCACGTACTCGTCTTCTTCGCTCGCGGTCAGGTAGTCGATGTTCTCGGTGACCACGCCGTCGACGACGCGACGGTACGGGGTCTCGATGAAACCGAACGAGTTGATGCGGGCGAACGAGGCCAGCGAACCGATCAGGCCGATGTTCGGGCCTTCAGGGGTCTCGATGGGGCACATGCGGCCGTAGTGGCTGGGGTGCACGTCTCGAACCTCGACGCCGGCACGCTCGCGTGACAGACCACCCGGGCCCAGCGCGGAAAGGCGACGCTTGTGCGTCAGGCCCGCGAGGGGGTTGTTCTGGTCCATGAACTGGCTCAGCTGCGAGGTACCGAAGAACTCCTTGATCGCGGCGACGACGGGGCGCACGTTGATCAGGGTCTGCGGGGTGATCGCTTCGATGTCTTGCGTGGTCATGCGCTCGCGAACGACACGCTCCATCCTGCTCAGACCCGTGCGGACCTGGTTCTGGATGAGCTCGCCGACGGCACGGATGCGACGGTTGCCGAAGTGGTCGATGTCGTCGATGTCGAGACGGATGTCGACGGCCTTGCCACCGCGGGTGCCAGGAAGTGTGGTCTGGTTCTCGTGGAGAGCGACCAGGTACTTGATGGTGGCGATGATGTCTTGGTTGGTGAGAACCGAGTCAGACAGGGCCGACTCGAGGCCGAGCTTGCGGTTGATCTTGTAACGACCGACCTTCGCGAGGTCGTAGCGCTTCGAGTTGAAGTAGAAGTTGTCGAGAAGCGCGCGTGCGGCTTCAGCGGCAACCTGCTCGCCCGGGCGGAGCTTGCGGTAGATGTCTTTGAGCGCCTCTTCTTTGGTGAGGATCGAATCCTTCTCCAGAGTGGCTTCGATGCTGGAGTAGCCCTTGAACTGCTCGAGGATCTCTTCGCTCGTAAGGCCGAGGGCCTTCAGGAACACTGTGACGCTCTGCTTGCGCTTGCGGTCGATGCGAACGCCGACCTGATCACGCTTGTCGATCTCGAACTCGAGCCAGGCACCGCGGCTCGGAATGATGCGCGCCGAGTAGATGTCTTTGTCGCTGGTCTTCTCGAGCTGGCGGTCGAAGTACACACCGGGGCTACGAACGAGCTGCGACACGACGACGCGCTCGGTGCCGTTGATGATGAACGTGCCCTTCTCGGTCATGAGCGGGAAGTCGCCCATGAAGACCGTCTGGGTCTTGATCTCACCGGTGAGGTGGTTCATGAACTCGGCCTCGACGTACAGCGGGGCGGCGTAGGTCTTGCCGCGCTCCTTGCACTCGTCGATGGTGTACTTCTCGGGCTCGAGGAACGGGCTCGTGAAGCTGAGCTGCATGGTCTCGCCGAGGTCTTCGATCGGGGAGATCTCCTCGAAGATCTCATCGAGGCCGGAGTGCTCGGGAAGGTCTTGACGACCCTGCTTCTTGGCCTCGGCAACACGCGTCTTCCACGCGTCGTCACCGACAAGCCAGTGAAAGCTCTCGGTCTGCAGTGCAAGCAGATCGGGGACAGTCAGGTTGTCTGAAATTTTGGCGAACGAGAGTCGCGATGCTCCGCGACCGTTCTTGGGTGTGGTGGTGGTTGCGTTGCTCGCAGCAGCCAAGGAAATAACCTCCGTGGACCCCGTCGGGTCAGTACTGGGTTTACTTTTGGTCGAACTCGCCAGACCCTCGAATAGAACCCTGTTGGTTGCATTTTGATGTGCACAGGAGTTCTAGAGTGATGCTGCGGTTTCATCGGACGAAGACGATTCTGCAGCGCGAGCCAACCGCAATATGAAGGCATAGGAGTACTGGGAGCGCAAAGAACAACTATATGCCGCTTGAACCTCGGTGTCTAGTCTGCGCCTTGACCAATTTTCGGTCTTCGGGTATAACCGGCTGGCCGTGCCCCGCGACGGGCACAGGCAGGGCCGGCGAGCGCAGGTAGGGTCGGAGGGTGAGCGAAAACAGGGGGCGACGGCGCGGCGAGGGCGACGAGAACGCGGCGGTCACGCTGTCGAACGGGTTTCGCGCGGTGGTCGAGGCCGACCGGCACCAACCAGGGGCGTTCACGCTCGTGGTCGACGGAACCCCGCAGTCGCACGTGGCACTCGACGACCCCACCTACCTGAGCTTCGAGTACGTGCGGCGCATCGGCCACGCCATCGACCTGGTCGCGGTAGAGGGCCAACCGATCACGGCCGTGCACCTCGGCGGTGGCGCGTTCACGCTGCCCCGCTACATCGCATCCACCCGCCCGGGCTCACGCCAGCAGGTGGTCGAGCTCGAGAGCGACCTGGTCGACTTCGTGCGCGAGAATCTGCCGCTTCCGCGCGAGGCGCAGATCCGCATCCGGCACGGCGACGCCCGCGAGGTGCTGGCGAAGCTTCCACTGGGGCTGAAGGGAACGGTCGACTTTCTCGTCGTCGACGTGTTCTCTGGTGCACGCACGCCCGCGCACGTGACGAGTATGGAGTTCTATACGATCGCTGCGGGCCTGATGGCGGGCGAGGGCATTCTCGCGGCGAATGTGGCCGACGGTGCCGGGCTGGCCTTCGCACGCAGCCAGGCCGCGACGCTGTCGGCCGTGTTCGCGCATGTCGCGCTGGTGGTTGACCCGCAGGTGCTGAAGTCGCGCCGGTTCGGAAACGTGGTGATGTTCGCCTCTGACGCCGAGCTTCCGTTCGACAGGTTGCCACGGCTGGTTGCGAGCGATCCGACGCCCGCGAAGGTCGTCGAGGGTGCCGAGCTGAAAGCGTTCATCGCGAGCGCGCCCGTTGTGACAGACCAGACGGCCATCCCCTCCCCTCCCCCGGCCCGAAGCATCTTTCAGGTGAAACCGGGCAGCGCGAGCTGAGGGTTGGTGCGAGCCAGCGTTCGATGCGGGCATCCGGATGCCCGGGGCTTCGTCTTTGCGGCACCGAGGTTGCCCAGCGTGGCGCAGGTGCGGCCGGGCTGACCGGCGATTAGGCTGAAACGCAGCTGCACTTCGCATGCCCGATTCGCACGCCTGAGTTCTGGAGCACGTTCTGAGTATCATCACCGGTTACGACCCGAAGACGCTGCGCGAGACCATCGACGTGGCCGCTGCGGAGAGCCGTCTTACCGATATAGGCACCCTGCGGAGCCTCACAGCCTTGAACGAGAAGGTCAGCCTGCTACGGCTGCTGGGCCGCATCGACGAGGCCTGGGACATCGCGAACGAGGCGCTGCGCCAGGCCCGTTTCTCTGGCGACCGTGAGCAGGCGCTCGCCGCACGCATTCGCCGTGCGCAGGTTCAGCAGTACCAGGGCAAGCTGGCTGCGGCCCTCACCGACCTCACCATCTGCGTCGAAGAGGCGCGCGGGCACGAGTGGGGGGCGCTCGAGGCGACCGCGCTGCACAACCGCGGCAAGGTCTACTTCGACCAGCGCGACTACGTGGATGCCCTGGCCGATTTCAAGGCCGCGGTGTTCCTCTGGGAGAAGACAGGCGCGTCGATCGACCAGCTCGAGGGTTCACTCATTGCCATCGGCGTTGCGGAAGCGTTCGTCTGAGGTGCGCGGCGGTGACGGGGCGCACTGCGCCCCTGCCCGCACCGCCACGGGCCTGTGGATAACTTCTGCGCGGTGTCGCACGAGTGATTTAGGATCTGGGCGTGGCTGAACTTCTCCGTGTGCGCTCCTGGGCCAATGCCCTCATCACCCTTCACCTCGACCCGGCGATCTGGTCGTTCGGGTTCGACAACGCCAAGACGCGCGCCGGGCAGTGCAACTACACCCTGAAGCACATCTCGGTGTCGCGGTACCTGGCGGCGCGGTACGAAGACGACGAGATTCACCAGGTACTGCTGCACGAGATCGCGCACGCCATGGCGGGCTCCCGCGCTGGCCACGGGCCGAAGTGGCGGGCGGTGGCTAAAGAGCTCGGTTACGAGGGCAAACGCCTTCACATCGGCGAGACAGCCAGCGAACTCGCGCCGTGGCTCGGCACATGCCCGGCTGGGCATCTGTACTACCGTTTTCGAAAGCCCGCGCGGGCGACGACGTGCTCGGTGTGCTCGCCGAGGTTCGACCGCGCGCACGTCATCGACTGGCACAAGCGCGAGATCAGCGCGGCGTCACGCCGGGCGGCGGCGACGCCGCGCTGAAGGGTGCGGGGCTCAGCGTGGCGCGGGCGACGAGCTACTCGGTGACGTCGACCTCTTTCCAGAACGCGACGTAGTTGCTGAAGTCTTTGCCGACCCGGTCGAATGCGGTGGGGTACGGGGTGGGGTAGCTCCACGCGCGGTCTTTGAGGCTGGCGTCGCCCGACTTCACGCTGAAGTACTGGCACTCGCCCTTCCACGGGCACGTGTACGGCGTCGAACTCTCGACGAGGTACTCGCTCTTGACGCTCGCCGGCGGAAAGTACCAGTTGCCCTCGATGGCGATCAGGTCTTCTTTGGGGGCTTCGGCGATGACCTCGCCGTTGACTACTGCCTTCATGGTGTTCCTCCAGAAATCGTGCGGCCGGCACGTTCGCCGACCTCTTCCTTCAGCTAACAGCAGTGAGCTGGGAATCAATACCCCTGGCGCCGAACACGATCGGCGCCCGCTTCACGAGCCGACGACGGCCGCGGCCGCCACGTCGTCGCCATGGCCTGCAGCTATGAGGTCGCGGCCTGAGACGGATGCGCTGAACAGGTGCCCCACCGCCCGCTCGAGGGCGGTGAACGACGCACAGACGACGGCCGCCTCTGGCGAGCTGAAGTCGATTCCGAGGCCGGCGAGTGCATCGATCACGGCACCGGCAGCGAGGGTGTCTTCGACGGTGTCGTGCGCTGCGATGACCGCGACCGAGACACGGCTGCCGGCCGCGACCTGGTGGGCGAGCATCCACTCGGCCGCACGGGTGCGCGTGCGCAGGCCTGCGAGGAACAGGGGTGGGGCAGCGGGTGCGGGCAGCTCGGAGAAGGGAGGAAGCGCGGGGGGCACGAGGGTTCCGTCTGCGGAGAGGGAGGGCAGGGCATCCACCCAGACGACGACATCGGCGTGCGCGCCGACCTCAGCGAGCCCCGACGCGCCACGGCCGAACCGCACCTGGTAGTGCGTCTGGGCCGCGACGGGAGCAAAAGCAGCCGCATCGGCGGGAGCTGCAACAACAACGGCAGATTCAGGAACGGCAGAAGACGGGCTCGATGTCACCCCCCAATCGTAAACGGGCACGGCGCGCGCAAAACGACGAGACTGGACCCATGAAGGTGATGCTGAAACTCGTGCTCGACACTGATCCGGATGCCGCGTGGCGGGCACTGCAGAGCCCCACGGTCTTTCGTGAGGTCTCTGCGCCGCTGCTGTCGGCGCGATCGCTCGAGGCCGGTGGGTTTCAGACGCAGTGGCCAGAGGGCGCGAACCGCGTGGCGATGTCGGCACTGGGGCTCATCCCGGTGGGCAAGCAGGTCATCGACATCGATCGCACGCACACGCAGCACGAGGGGGTGCGCATCATCCGCGACCACGGGCACGGGGTGTCTGGCGCGCTGAAGTTCACGACGCTGTGGGATCACCGCATGGCCGTCTCGGCCGACCCCGCCGGCACGGGCAAGACGCTCTACCGCGACCGACTGCTGATCGGTGCGGGGTTGATGACGCCGGCCGTCTGGGCGAGCCTGTGGGCCTTCTGGCAGCTGCGCGGGTTGCGCATGCAGCACCTTGCGCCGGGCTGGGCCTTCGACCCTGAGCTGATGGGGCCGGATGCAGCTGAGGAGGCTGCCCATCGGGCCGCCTACCCGGCAGGTGGCGGCGACCAGGGTCGCGGAGCAGGCGCCGCCGATGGTGCCCCTGGTGGTGCCCCTGAGCGTGACTCGCACGAAGCTGAGAGCCCGGCCGAGATTCTGGCCGAACCACCGATGCCCGACTCTGACGTGTTGGGCATCGACCCCGATCTGGCCGCGTCGTGAGCGGGGCAGGCAGCGCAGGCAGTGCGACCAGCGCCAGCTGGGCGACCAGCCCTAGCAGTGCGTCCAGCGCCATCGAGGTCGCCGACTGGCGCCAGCGTGTGTTCGGCATCTACGCAGAGGTGCGGCGGCTGGTTTCAGCTGACGCAGCCGCCGCGCACCGCTTCTGGCGCGACGCCCGCGACGAGCTGTTCGCCACGCATCCGCAAACCCCCCTCCTGCCCGAAGACCGGGCGGGTTTCAGCGGGCTGCCCGTCGCCGACTACGACCCGGCCTGGCGGTTCGAGGTCGCTCTCACGGCCCCGGCCGAGCCCGGGCACTTCGACTTCGAGACCGGAACCGACGGGGTTGTTCCGTTCGGGCTCATCGGCCGCGCCGAGGTGCCGGGCGTGGGCACGCTCGATGTCTGGCGGCTTGAGACGTACGGCGGCGGAATCTTCCTTCCGGTTCGGGACGCACTGGCCGGGCATCCAGGCGGAACCTACGGTGGCGGCCGCTACCTGCTCGACACCGTGAAGGGTGCACACCTCGGCGAAGGAAGCGCGCCGGGGTCGCTGGTGCTCGACTTCAACTTCGCATACAACCCTTCGTGCGCGTACGACCCGGCGTGGGCGTGCCCGCTGGCTCCGGCGGGCGACCGGGTGGGCGTCGAGATTCCGGTGGGCGAGCTGTACCACTGAGGGTGATGGACTGATGGTGGCGGGGCGCACACACCCTCATACTGGGCCGGGACGCGGCCGTTCAGCGCCTCCTGCTATAGTGGAACTACTTGCGAGCGCAAATGCGCGCTCCCTGCGTCGTAGAACGCACATCTTCACTGAGGCTCATATCGCCCGACTCCGGTCTGGTGGTGGCGCTCGGGAAGATAAATTCTCACGGCGAACGGATGTGCCCACCGGCACCTTCGCCACACTTCCACCGGAGTTCGGCACCGCTGCGTCGCAGCGCGTCGAGTTGAGATTGCGCAGACGCAGTTCGTACGGGTAGCACCCGCAGATCATCCACTGGTCTGGTGCCACGTACACGCGCAGTTCACGAGGGTGGAACCGATGCCTGGAAGGCACCGAAACCCATGACCGTAGAAACACCCACATTCAGCGCCCTCGGCGTGCCCGCCCCTCTGGTGGCGAAGCTTGCAGCCGATGGAATCGATTCACCGTTCCCCATTCAGATCGACACCCTGCCCGACACCCTCGCCGGGCGCGACGTGCTCGGTCGCGGCAAGACGGGCTCGGGCAAGACCCTGGCCTTCTCGCTGCCGATGATCGCACGCCTCGGCGGAGCGCTCGCCGGCGGCAAGCGTCGCCCGGGTCGCCCGGTGGGCCTCGTGCTCGCACCGACCCGCGAGCTCGCCACCCAGATCACCGCCGTTCTTCAGCCACTCGCTGACGCCTACGGCCTCCGTACGACCACCATCTTCGGTGGCGTCTCACAGCAGCGCCAGGTCGCCGCTCTCAAGGCCGGCGTCGACATCGTGGTGGCCTGCCCCGGCCGCCTCGAAGACCTCATGAAACAGGGCTTCGTGTCACTGGATGCGGTCGAGATCACCGTGCTCGACGAGGCCGACCACATGGCCGACCTGGGCTTTCTGCCGGTTGTCACGCGCATCCTGTCGAAGACGCCCGAGAACGGGCAGCGCCTGTTGTTCTCGGCGACGCTCGACAACGGTGTTGACAAGATCGTCAACCGGTTCCTCCACAACGAGGTTCTGCACTCGGTCGACGAAGCCAACTCGCCCGTCGCCGCCATGACGCACCACGTGTTCGAGGTCAACGACGCCGAAGCGAAGACCGCCCTTGTGCGCAAGCTCGCCTCAGGTACCGGCCGCCGCATTCTGTTCATGCGTACGAAGCACCACGCCAAGAAGCTGGCTCGCCAGCTCATCGAGGCGGGCATCCCGGCCGTCGACCTGCACGGCAACCTGTCGCAGGTTGCCCGTGACCGCAACCTCGCCGCGTTCAGCGCTGGCGACGTGAGCGTTCTGGTCGCGACCGACGTTGCCGCCCGTGGCGTGCACGTCGACGACATCGAGCTCGTCATCCACGTCGACCCGCCGGCCGAGCACAAGGCATACCTGCACCGCTCGGGCCGCACGGCTCGTGCCGGCAGTGCGGGCGACGTTGTGACGGTCATCCTCGCCAGCCAGCGCAAAGACCTCGAGCAGCTTATGCGTAAGGCAGCCATTCAGGTCACGCCCGAGCGAGTGTCGCTCGACTCCCCCTCGGTGAACGCCCTCGTCGGCGAAGTCGCCGCATACGTGAAGCCGTCGGATGCTCCCGTCACCCTCACCGGTGGCGGCCGTGCATTCGGTGGAGGTAACGGCGGCAACGGCGGCGGCGCTCGTCGCGGTGGCCAGGGCGGCTCGCAGGGCGCGAACGCCCAGCGCAAGCGTGCTGTGCGCGATGGTGCTGGTGCAGGCGCTGGTGCGGGTTCTGATCGCCCGCGTCGTGACCGTTCGGCACAGGGCGCAGGGGCCGGTGCCGCGGGCGGCGCTCGCCGTTCGGGCTCCGGTGCAGGCGCTGGCGCTGGTGGCCGCAGCGGTGGATCGTCGACCGTGTGGTCGAGCGCCGGTGGCTCAGCTGCCGCAGCTCCGCGCGCGCACCGTTCAGCGCCGCGCCGCGCACAGGGCTAGTCAGGCTTGCCCGGGCCGGTCGCCGCTTGACAGTGGCGGCCCGGCCCGGTAGCTCGCGCACAATCCGCTTGCGGGTGGTGTTCTCCACAGGTTTCATCGCCTGTCGGGAACGCCGCCGGAAAGCGGATATTTTTATGGGTATGCCTACTGACTCACTCCTCTCGCCCGATTCCGCTCCCGGGGCTGCACCGGTCTCCGTACTGCTCGACGTCGACACCGGCGTCGACGACGCGCTGGCTATTCTGTTCGCGGTGGCGCACCCGGGCATCAACCTGCTTGGCGTGAGCTGCGTGGCGGGCAATGCTGCGCTGCCGCAGGTGATGATCAACACGCTGAAGGTGCTCGATGCGGCTGGCGCGGGCGACATTCCCGTTGCCGGCGGCGCTTCGCGGCCGCTGCTCGCGCCCGCGCGTGACGCATCGCACGTGCACGGGGCCGACGGCCTCGGCGGGGTCGAGCTTCCTGAGACGAACCGCCGCGCGCTCGACATCGGCGCAGTTGAGATGCTGCGCCAGCAGCTCGAAGCGGCCGCCGAGCCGGTGACCATCATCGCGCTGGCGCCGCAGACGAACCTCGCCCTGCTGCTTCGCACGTACCCCGAGGTGGCACCGAAGATCGCCCGGGTGATCTTCATGGGCGGCTCGGCGAGTGTGGGCAACGCCACCGCTGTGGCCGAGTTCAATGTGTGGCACGACCCCGAGGCGGCCGCGATCGTACTCGATTCGGGCATCCGCACGTTCATGTATGGCCTCGACGTGTTCAACCTCGTGTCGGTGCCCCAGCAGACGGCGGTAGCGCTGCAGTCGAGCGACTCACGGGCCGAGCGGCTGGCCGGCAACCTGCTGGCCCACCGCATCGGTGTGGGTGCCGACAAGGAGCCGGTCTACACGGGGCTCATCGGCGACGCGGGCGCGGTGTGCGCGCTGGTCGACCCCGATGCACTCGTCATCGAGCGCCTGCCCGTCTTCGTCGAGCTCGGCGGCACCAGCCGCGGCCAGACAGTCGTCGACCGCCGCCAGTTTCCGGGCGAAGACGCGCTGCACGGCCTGCACGCGCAAGTCGGCCTCACCGACGTCGCACTGAAGGTCGACGCCGAACGCTATGTCGAGCTGTTCCTGAGCACGATCGCCACGCTCGACTGACGCTGATGCTGATGCTGACGCTGAGACTGAGGCTAGGTCAGGAGAGGCGACCCACCGATGCGAGGGCGGCCCGCAGCAGTGCGCCGCGACCGCCCTCCATCTCGGCGTGCACGGCGTCGCTGGTGGCCTCCTGCGGGGTCATCCATGTGAGTTCGAGGGCGTCTTGGCGCGGATCGCAGGTTCCGGTGACGGGGATGACGTAGGCGAGAGACACAGCGTGCTGACGGTCGTCGGTGAAGGCGCTGACGCCCGGCAGCGGGAAGTACTCCGCCACCGAGAACGGAATCGGGCTCGTCGGCAGTTGAGGAAACGCCATCGGGCCGAGGTCTTTCTCGAGGTGCCGGAACAGAGCGTCGCGGAGGGTCTCGCCGTACATGACGCGGCCCGAAACGATGGTGCGTGTCATGTTGCCGCTTGGCGACACACGCAGCAGAACGCCCACCTCGGTGACCTGGCCGAGCCCGTCGACACGCACCGGCACCGCTTCGACGTACAACAGCGGCAACCGCCGCCGGATCTCCTCAAGTTCCTGATCGCTCAACCAGCCGGAATTCGGGTCGGGGGTGCGCACGCTCATGCTTCATTCTTACCCACTTCTGGCCGATTCCCGACCCACTCTCAGCCGGAACCGTCTGAGTGTCGGTGGTATGGGTGAAGATTGAGGGCAAACATGAAGAGAACAGCAACTCCCACAGTCAGTGCCCCCGACGGGCCAGCCACGACGCTGGCCCGATTCTCGCCGGCAACCCGTGAATGGTTCGCGGGGGCCTTTGCCGCGCCCACTGACGCACAGATCGGTGCCTGGAACGCTGTCTCCGAGGGCGCGCACGCGCTCGTGGTCGCCCCCACCGGCTCCGGCAAGACGCTCGCCGCGTTTCTATGGGCCATCGACCAGCTGCTGACGGCGCCCCCGCGCACGCAGCCCGAAGCCAAGCGGGCGCATCCCAAGGCTGACGACACCACCCCCGCACAGGCAGAGCCGCCGGTCGGCACGCGCGTGCTCTACATCTCGCCGCTCAAGGCGCTGGCCGTCGACGTCGAGCGAAATCTCCGGGCCCCCCTGGTGGGCGTCACGCAGACCGCGAAACGCCTCGGCACGATTCCTCCGCAGATCACGGTGGGGGTGCGCTCGGGCGACACCAGCGCCTCAGACCGGCGCACCATGATCAAGAACCCGCCCGACATCCTCATCACCACTCCCGAGTCGCTCTTTCTCATGCTCACGTCGGCAGCGCGCGAGACGCTGGCCTCGGTCGAGACGGTCATCATCGACGAGGTACACGCCGTTGCCGCCACCAAGCGCGGTGCGCACCTCGCCGTGAGCCTCGAGCGACTGGATGCCCAGCTCGAGACTCCTGCGCAACGCATCGGTCTTTCAGCAACCGTGCGGCCGCCCGAAGAGGTGGCGCGCTTTCTCGCCGGCGGGGCTCCCGTGACGATCGTGGCGCCCACGTCGACGAAGAAGTTCGACCTGCACGTCGTGGTGCCGGTCGAGGACATGAGCGACCTGGGGCAGGCTCCGGCCCTCGAGGGTTCGGCCGCTGCAGCCACGCCGCAACACGGGTCGATCTGGCCGCACGTCGAAGAGAGCATTGTCGACCGGGTACTGAAACACCGCTCATCCATTGTCTTCGCGAACTCACGCCGGCTCGCCGAACGTCTCACGGCCCGGCTCAACGAGATCTACGCCGAGCGGCTCGGTCTGGCACAGGAGCGCGAGCTGGCCGGCACCGGCAGCGGCACGAGTGCACACGCAAACACCGCCACCGCCCCCGCCCAGGTGATGGCGCAGAGCGGGCAGACCGAAGGGGCCGAACCACTGCTCGCCCGTGCCCATCATGGCTCGGTGAGCAAAGAGCAACGCGCCATCATCGAAGACGACCTCAAGACCGGTCGCCTGCGCTGCGTGGTCGCCACGTCGAGCCTCGAGCTCGGCATCGACATGGGCGCGGTCGACCTGGTCGTGCAGGTGGAGTCGCCGCCCTCGGTGGCGAGCGGGCTGCAGCGCGTCGGCCGGGCCGGGCATCAGGTCGGCGAAGTTTCGCGGGGTGTTATCTATCCCAAGCACCGGGCAGACCTCATTCACTCTGCGGTGGCGGCGCAGCGGATGACAGAAGGGCTCATCGAAAGCCTCGCTGTACCGAAGAACCCGCTCGACATCCTCGCCCAGCAGACCGTGGCGGCGTGTGCCCTCGAGAGCATCGACGTCGAGGAGTGGTTCGACACGATCAAACGCAGCGCGCCCTTCTCGAGCCTGCCTCGATCGGCCTACGAGGCGACGCTCGACCTTCTCGCAGGGCGCTATCCGTCTGACGAGTTCGCCGAACTGCGGCCGCGCATCGTGTGGGACCGCGACGCCGGCACCCTCACGGGTCGACCCGGGGCCCAGCGGTTGGCCGTGACGAGCGGCGGAACCATCCCCGACCGCGGCCTGTTCGGGGTGTTCATGGTGGGCGAGAAGGCCTCGCGTGTCGGTGAGCTCGACGAAGAGATGGTCTACGAGTCGCGGGTGGGCGACGTGTTCGCGCTGGGGGCGACCAGCTGGCGCATCCAGGAGATCACACACGACCGGGTTCTGGTGACGCCGGCATTCGGCGAACCGGGGCGGCTGCCGTTCTGGCGCGGCGACGGGCTGGGGCGCCCGGTGGAGCTGGGGCGGGCCATCGGTGAGTTCACGCGAACCGTGGGTGGGGCATCCGGTGACCGTGCGCTCGATTTGGCCCGGGCGGCGGGGCTCGACGAGAATGCGGCGACGAACCTCGTGAACTTCATTGTGGAGCAGCGGGAGGCGACCGGGCACGTTCCGAGCGACACGACTTTGGTGGTCGAGCGCTTTCGCGACGAGCTCGGCGACTGGCGCGTGGTGTTGCATTCCCCGTATGGCATGCAGGTGCATTCGCCGTGGGCGCTGGCCATCGGCGCGCGCATTCGGGAGCGGTTCGGGGTCGACGGCGGTGTGGTGGCGAGCGACGACGGCATCGTGGTTCGGCTGCCCGACACCGAGAGCGAGCCCCCCGGCGCCGACCTGTTCGTGTTCGACGCTGACGAGCTCGAGACGATCGTCACAACCGAGGTGGGCGGCTCGGCGCTGTTCGCCTCGCGCTTTCGGGAGAGTGCCGCTCGCGCCCTGCTGCTGCCGCGGCAGAACCCCGGCAAGCGCTCGCCGCTCTGGCAGCAGCGCCAGCGTTCGGCCCAGCTGCTCGAGGTGGCCCGGCGTTACCCCACGTTTCCCATCATTCTCGAGACGGTTCGGGAGTGCCTGCAAGATGTCTATGATCTGCCCTCGCTGAAGGCGCTGGCCGGTGAGATAGAGAACCGGCGAATCCGCATCGTCGAGACCGAGACGCCCGAGCCGTCGCCGTTCGCGCGGTCGCTGCTGTTCGGCTACGTTGCGTCGTTCGTCTACGAGGGCGACAGCCCGCTCGCCGAGCGACGGGCAGCCGCGCTCTCGCTCGACCCGACGCTGTTGGCCGAACTGCTCGGCCGCGCAGAGTTGCGCGAACTCCTCGACCCCGGCGTTCTCGAGCAGACCGAACGAGAACTGCAGCGGGTCGCACCGGGCAGGCAGGCGACGGGCGTCGAAGGTGTTGCCGACCTGGTTCGGATGCTCGGGCCGCTCTCTGCGCCCGAACTGGCCGAGCGGCTGACCGACGGCGCCGACGTCGAAGCGCACCTGGCTGTGCTGCTCGACACTAAACGTGTGCTTGCTGTCACCGTGGCGGGCGACGCCCGCTGGGCCGCGATCGAAGACGCGAGTCGCCTTCGCGACGCGCTCGGTGTTCCGATTCCGTTCGGGGTGCCCGACGCGTTCATCGAACCCGTCGAAGACCCCCTGGGCGACCTGATCGGTCGCTACGCGCGAACGCACGGGCCGTTCACTGCAGTCGAGGTAGGCCAGCGGCTGGGGCTCGGCAGCCAGGTGGCGCACGAGACCCTCAAACGGCTTGAATCGGCACGCCGCGTGGTCGAAGGGGAGTTTCGGCCAACCGGCGACCCGGTGGGTGCGGCCCACCCGGCAGCGTCCACGGAGTGGTGCGACACCGAAGTACTGCGGCGACTGCGCAGCCGCTCGCTCGCCGCGCTACGGCACGAGGTCGAGCCCGTCGAGGCGTCGGCATTCGGTCGCTTTCTGCCTGTGTGGCAGCACGTCGGCGGAACTCTCCGCGGAATCGACGGAGTGCTCACGGTGATCGAGCAGCTGGCGGGCGTGTCTGCGCCTGCTTCGGCGTGGGAGACGCTGGTGCTGCCGTCTCGGGTCTCCGACTACAGCCCGGCGATGCTCGACGAGCTCACGGCCTCGGGCGAGATCGTCTGGTCGGGCAACGGTTCGCTGCCGGGCAGTGACGGCTGGGTCTCGCTGCACCTTGCCGATGCCGTGCGGGTCACGCTTCCTGAGCCGCAGCCATTCGAACCCACCGACGTGCAGAACGCCATCCTCGGAGTACTTGCCGGAGGCGGTGCCTACTTCTTTCGCAACCTCGCTGATGCGGTGGGTGGGGTGCTGGCCGCCGGGGCGGCGGCGCTTGCTGCCGCAGCGACTCCCACTGTTACGACCCCACTCGCAGTGATCCCGCCCGCAGTGACCCCACCCGCAGTGACCCGACCCATTGTCACCCCCATCGATGCGCCTCCCGTCATGGCGGCGCCGATCGTCGCGCCCACCGGCTTCGTCAGCGACGATCAGCTCGTCACGGCGCTCTGGGATCTGGTGTGGGCCGGCCGCCTCACGAACGACACGTTGGCACCGCTGCGCACGCTCACCGGCGGCGGAACCAAGGGCAGCTCCGCGCACACGGCGAAACGGTCGGCGCCACGGGGGCGCACGTACCGCGGCCGGGCCTACGCTCGGCCCACGATGGCGACCCGGGTTGGCCCGCCGACGGTGGGCGGTCGCTGGTCGCTGCTGCCGCGCGCCGAATCCGACCCAACGGTGCGCGCGCACGCCATGGCCGAATTCCTGCTCGACCGCTACGGCGTGGTGACGCGCGGGTCAGTGATGAGTGAGCACATGCCGGGCGGATTCGCGTTGGCGTACCGGGTGTTGAGCCAGTTCGAAGAGACCGGCCGGTGCCGCCGCGGGTACTTCATCGAAGGGTTGGGGGCTGCGCAGTTTGCAGCGGGGGCGACGGTCGACCGACTGCGGTCGTTCGCGGCCGATATCTCGGGAGCGTCGAGTGGTGGGGAGGCGAGCGACCCACCCCGCGCGGGCGAAGCTGGCGCAGGCTCGGGCCGCGGGATGCTCGGCCACGACCCCCGCGTCACGACTCGTGGCGCGGCCGGGGGCGCGGAACGAGCATCCGCGCGCCTGAAAAAGACACGGGCACTCACTCTCGCGGCCAGCGACCCCGCGAACCCGTATGGGGCAGCCCTGCCGTGGCCGCAGGGCGAGGGGCATCGGCCAGGGCGGAAGGCGGGCGCGCTGGTGGTTGTCGTCGACGGCGACCTCGTTCTCTACATCGAGCGGGGCGGCAAGACCGTGCTGTCATTCACTCGCGACGAACAGGTGCTCGTTGAGGCGTCGGCGTCGCTGGCCTTCGCTGTGACGTCTGGCCAGGTCGATCGGCTGACAATCGAGAAGATCGACGGCGAATTCTCTGTCGGTTCGACGGTCGGCCGGATGCTCGAGAGCGCTGGTTTCAGCAATACGCCTCGCGGGCTGAGGTTGCGCAGTGCCTGAGGGCGACACCGTCTACCGCACGGCTGAGCACCTCAACGCGGTATTGGCGGGGCGGGTGCTGACGGGGTGCGACATCCGCGTGCCGAAGTTCGCCACCGTCGACCTGACCGGCGAAACCGTGCACGACGTGGTGAGCCGCGGAAAACACATTCTGATGCGGGTGGGCGAGTTCAGCATCCATTCGCACCTCAAAATGGAGGGAACCTGGCACATCTACCAGCCTAAGACGCGATGGCGAAAGCCCGCGTTCAAAGCGCGGGCGATTCTGCGAACGGCTGAGCATACGGCCGTCGGGTTCGAACTGGGACTGCTCGAGGTTCTGAACCGTGCTGACGAAGGCGATGCGGTCGACTACCTCGGGCCTGACCTGCTGGGGCCCGACTGGGATGCCGGCGAGGCCGAGCGGCGGCTCGCGAGCGACCCGCTGCGGGAGATCGACGTCGCACTGCTTGACCAACGCAACCTAGCTGGACTCGGCAACGTCTTCGTGAACGAACTGTGCTTTCTGCGCGGGGTGCTGCCCACTCGCCCGGTCGCCGAAGTGCCGCGCCTCGACGCGGTCGTTCAGCTGGCGCACCGCCTGATCACGGCCAACCGCGACCGAGTGGAACGCACCACCACCGGCGATACCCGCCCGGGCAAGCAGGTGTTCGTCTACAACAGGGCCGGGCAGCCGTGCCGGCGGTGCGGAAACCGCATTCAGAGCGGCAAGCTCGGTGCGAACGCTCTCTCATTGCGCGACACGTACTGGTGCCCGTACTGCCAGACGTAGAGCATTCGCGACGCAGACGTGATGCTTTCGCTCGTCGCATTCGCGCGCCGTATTCTTGACTCGTGATCGAAGACATCAAGAAGCGAGCCCTGCACCGCACGCGCATTCTGGAAGGCCAGATGCGGGGGCTCGAGAAGATGATCGAGAACGAGGACTACTGCATCGACATCATCACGCTGTCGCTCGCTATTCAGAAGTCACTCGGTTCGCTGAACAAGCTCATGGTTGAGAACCATCTGAAGACCCACGTCTCCGAGATGTTCGATGAGGGCGGGCAGCAACGCGAGAAGGCCATTGAGGAGCTTGTTCGCATCTTCGAGTTGAGCCGCAACCGGGGCGACTGACGGCCCTCTGCCGATGCCCCCAAACGGGAACTGGTAGGTTCATTGCACAGCTACCTTTCGACTTGTCTCGCTTCACAAACTGAAGGAGAATCGTGACCGATTCGACACGCCGCGCTCTCATCAACGACGCAGTTGTCGTGTGGTCGGTCTCGACCGAAGACCTCGCCGCGAAGCTGCCGACCAGCCCGCTCGTCATCATCATGCACGGCTACGGTTCGCACGAGAACGATTTGATCTCCCTGGCGCCCCTTCTGCCCGAGGGCACCATCGCGGCGTCTTTGCGTGCGCCGCTGCTCGCACCGCACCCCGTGGAGAACGGCTTCGCCTGGTTCACCATCGGCGAGCCCGGCAACCCTCGTATTGCCGGTGTCGACGACGCCACCACCGCTGTGCTCGACTGGCTCGACCGGGTTGAAGCCACCTACGGGACCCCGGCGAGCATCTCCACTCTCGGGTTTTCGCAGGGCGGGGCCATGGCTGTGCACCTCATGCGCACGGCGCCCGAGCGCTTCACTGCTGCGGTCAACCTCTCGGGGTTCGTTGTGTCCGGGCAGGTTCACGGCGATCGGGCCATGGCAGAGCTCGGCCCGCCCGTCTTCTGGGGGCGTGACGTCGCCGACCCCGTCATCACTGCCGACGCGGTCGCGCGCACCGAAGAGTGGCTGCCTCAGCATTCCTCGTTGACCGCGAAGCTGTACCCGGGCATTCAGCACGGCGTCTCTCAAGAAGAGATCACCGATGTAACCGAGTTTCTGCAGGCGGCATTTGCTTCGACGAGCGAGGTCACCGCGGTCTGAGGCGGCGGTTTCGCCTGCAACTCGGGTGGTGACATTCATGGCTAAGACGGCAAAATCTTCGAGCGGGGCAGGCGGGGCTTCGGGTCACGGCGGCACGTCGGGCCCGACTACTGCGGCGACCGTTGCTCTGCTGCGGGCTGGCGTGGCTTTCACCCCGCACGCATACCAGCACAACGATGCTGCGACTGATTTCGGGGCGGAGGCCGCCGCCGCGCTCTCGATCGAACCCGGTCGCGTGTTCAAAACGCTGATGGTCGAGACCGACAAAGGCCTGGCCATCGGCATAGTTTCTGTTTCGTCGATGCTCGATGTGAAAGCTCTGGCTGGGGTTCTGGGCGCCAAACGTGCTTCGATGGCCGACAAAGCGGTGGCGGAACGTAAGAGCGGCTATGTGGTCGGTGGCATCAGCCCGTTTGGGCAGAAGACTCCCCTGCCGACGGTTCTGGATGCTCTGGCCCTCGACTATCCGACCATCTACGTCTCGGGCGGGCGTCGGGGGTTCGACGTCGAGGTTGCTCCAGCAGATCTGCTCTCGGTCACTGGGGGGATCACTGCAGTCATTCGCCGGTAGCGCCGCAATTCGGAGGGTGCGCCGTCATTCGGAGGGTGCGCCGCCATTTGGGCGGTGCGCCGTCATCCGCAGGTTGCGCGCTATCGCTTGCTGCCCCGTTTCGATTGCTCGCAAACAAGCAGTACCTGTGCGTTCAGGTTGTGTATGGTCGTGGTTGTCTGACCCATGGTGGTAGTGGTGCGGTGGGCAAGGGTCCGCGTCGTCTGGATCTGATTTGACTGCATGGTCTGGGGGTTTGTTCCCAGTCGATGCTTTTCGGTGGGATCAAAACGGGGACGCCGTTCTGCATGGCAAGTTTCCACTCAGAGGAATGCACATGTGTGTGGTGGAAATGGCACAGCAGTGCCCCGTTATCGATATCTGTACGGCCTGGTGCATAGGTTTGGTGTTTCCAGTCGTCGACGTGGTGGCTTTCGCACCACGACGGGCCTCGGTCGCAGCCCGGCCACACACACCCACCATCCCGCGCGGCCATAGCGGCCCGTTGCGCGGTCGTGAACAGGCGTTT